>NZ_JALQDB010000027.1:0-27612 GCF_023631465.1 Caballeronia sp. GAWG1-1 | reverse complement strand
GACGCCTGCAGAAGCTCTGGACGAATACCTAAAATCTGTTCAACAATCCAGTGTTGCGACGACCGGTTGAATCCGCCCAATACGTTTCAATTCGGTACACGGAGCGTCTAGCCGAAGCAGGAATCGAACCGTCAGTCGGCAGCGTCGGAGATTCATACGATAACGCACTCGCCGAAACGATCAACGGCCTTTACAAGGCAGAAGTTATTCATCGTCGCGGACCATGGCGTAACGTGCAGGCGGTTGAACTCGCCACGCTTGAATGGGTGGACTGGTTTAATCATCGACGCCTACTTGAGCCGATCGGCAACATCCCGCCGGCCGAAGCGGAAGCCCGCTACTATGAGCAAATCGCTGGAATGCCGATGGCAGCGTAACTCCAGCAAAACCGTCTCCGAAGTTCCCGGTGCGCTTCAGCTACGAAAATGTCAAGCGTGCGCGGTACGAGAACACGCTGCTTGAGACGCACGAGCAAGACGAGAACCTCGTCTTGGAATTTCGTCCCAGCAACGGCCAATTAATGTTCGTCGCGTGTTTATGGTCGCACTGGAGAGCGCCCGGTCAATCAGCTTGCTTTCATTCGCCGCAATCATCGATGAGCCGCCGCCCGAGATCGAGGCTGCGGGTCACGATCGTTGCATCACTCCGATCAAGCCGGAGAACGTCGAAGCGTGGCTGAAGCCCGATGGATCAAATCTGGAGGCGTTGTACGCCATTCTTGATGATCGGGACCGGCCATACTATGAGCATCGACTTGCCGCTTAGATCTCGCCAATGCGCAGCTTAACTTGCTTGTGGAATTGGTTTTAAGCAAGATGACACGACATAGCAAGTGTTCGCATCACACTTTGGAAAGTGCCTCGTACGCCCGTTCCGGTATTTCCGCAATCGGGACGTATACTTCTGTTTGCTAAGACCATAAAACTTTTGGAAATTCATAATCAACGGCGACCACTTATCCGGATCGATTCGATTCGTCACCTCAGGCCATGGTTGGGCGATCTGTTTGAGCAGCGCGACGTCAACCTTGGCGTAATAGGCGGTGGTATCGATGCCGCGATGCCTCAGGATTAGGCCGATCTGCGCGAGGGGCAGCCCGTGGCGCAAAATCTCAGTCGCCGCCGGCAATTCGAGATCGCGACTCGAGATACCGCAGAACTGCCTCGCCAGCATCCTGTGGCAGCGGAAGGCGAACTTCATAGCGTCCCTTTCCTAAGACACTAGCGTCCCGGTCTCCCACTCGATGTCGTTGATGCGAAGGTTCGCTAGGTCACCCGCGCGAACCCCGAGTCGCACCAACAACAGGACAATCGCGCGATCGCGAAGGCGCCCGGATGAATCGCCGTCGCATGCGGCGGTCAGGCGGTCAACTTCGTCACCAGTCAGGCACCTTGGCAGCGACGCCAAGCGCCAATGTGCCAACGACGGAACCGCCTGGTCGAGACCGGGCCGACACAGGTCGTGAACACCGAGGTAACGTAAGAAGGCTCGCGCGCTGGTGATCCGCTTCTCAGCGGTACCAGCGCCGCAACTGCAAGCACTGTTCAGCAGGAACGTGCGTATTTGCTTCGGCTCCCACTCGTTGACGTCACCAAGCACCTTCAGCATCACTGCGGCATCACGACCGTAGAGCCGAATGGTCGGCTCTTTCGCACCTCGGTGCTTTTGCAACCATTGCCGGAAACCACCCACGATTGCTGCCTCCCGAATCTCTGCAATCGAAGGTTTGTTGTCCTGGCAGACGCCAATCTCGATCAAGTATTCGCGAAAGCGTTTGACGCCGAAATAGACGTGGTGGTTGGTCTTGCCTCCGTTTGCTTCCGGGCAAGTGCAGGTTGGCAGATGACGAAAGAAGATTTCCGGGGTCTGTGGGCTCGTATCGGCCAGGGTACCGCTGTGTGCCAGCATGAAGCGACCAAGATGATTGGCAGCTCGCAGGTAACGTATGGCACTCGCTTCAGAGTATCCGTCTCGCTCGAGTGCATCAGCAAAGTTGTCGATGAAGACTCCGCTCGGTCCCGAGCGCAGACGTTTCAAGGTTTCGGTGCTACCAGGTAGGTGTCCAGCATCACATCCTCCTATGAGGGTTGCCAGGGAAGGCCAAGCCACCATAGCAAAAGAGGACCGCGATTTTATGGGGTGTTAAATGGCGAACAGCCAGATACAAAATCAGATACAGCCGGTGGGTTTAGCGCCGAGCCTGATCTGCAACTCCCAGTTAGACAGGACTCCGCATAAGACACGTCATGGAGTTCACTCCATTACATGTCGGAATCGCCATTGCCCGAAGTGTCAGGGCAATGCCGCACGCCGCTGGCTCGAAGCGCGCGAGGCCGACCTGCTGACGGTGGAGTACTATCACGTCGTCTTCACGCTTCCCGCACCGATCAGTGCGATCGCCTGGTACAACAAGCGCGTCATCTACGGGCTGCTGTTCGACATTGCGGCCGAGATCGTGAGATTGGTATCGATCACGCGTTGCCAGTCGCTTAGTTCAAGCTCGACAAGCGGCTTTCGAAACTGGATGCCGGCATTGTTGACGACAATGTCGACCTGCACGCCTTGCCTGTCCCAATCCGCAAAGGCGTCGTGCACGGCCTGTTCGTTCGTGACATCGAATGCGTGGCCTTGCGCATTCAGTCCTTTGTTCGCCAGACGCGAGACTGCTTCGTTCACGGCGTCGGCCCGCGTTCCGTTGACGATTACGCGCGCGCCCGCATTCGCCAATCCTTCGGCGAGCGCGAAGCCGATCCGCGCGCGGAACCGGTGACAAGCGCCGTGCGGCCGCTCAGATCGAAAAGCTGTGTCATGCGTCTGTCCTTTTCATGCCGTGTTGTGCCGGGCCGTCAAGGCTACGCTCTATCGGCGCGGGCCGCTTGCAGCTTCCGCGCGCCGTGAGCCTGCATCAAACCGCCGCCGCTTCCTTCATGGTAAAAAGCCTTACCGCTTCATCGAGCACGTCCGCGCGTTCGGCGAGCCGCAGCGCCGTCGCAGCCGCCTGCTCGACCAATGCGGCGTTCTGCTGGGTCGATCCATCCAGATGCGCGACCGCCTGGTTGACCTGCCGGATGCCTTCGGCCTGCTCGCTGCTCGCGTTCGCCACTTCCGAAATGATCGCCGATACACGATGCACGGCGGCATCGATCGCGCGCATCTGGCTGGTCGTGCGCGACACGAGATCCGTGCCTTCCGCGATCTGCGCAACGCTCGTCTCGACCACGACCTTGATCTCTCTCGCCGATGCCGCGCAGCGCTGGGCCAGGTTGCGCACTTCGGTTGCGACCACTGCGAACGAGCGGCCGGCTTCGCCCGCGCGCGCCGCTTCAACCGCCGCGTTCAACGCGAGGATATTGGTCTGGAAGGCAATGCCATCGATCACGCCGGTGATGTCCGCGATCCGCTGCGACGCCGTGTTGATCCCCGCCATGGTTTCCTCAACGCGAATGGCGATCTTGCCACCATCGCTCGCTGCCGTCTGCGCTTCCTTCACGAGTTCGAGCGCCCGTACACTTGCATCCGCGTTGCCCGTCACGGTGCTGGTCAACTGGTCCATGGTCGCGGCCGTTTGCTCGAGCGAAGCCGCCTGTAACTCGGTGCGTCGCGACAAATCCATATTCCCGCTGGAGATTTCGCGCGCCGCGTCCATCATTCCGCCAATCTGTCCACGCACGTCCAGCACGATGGCCGACAGATTCGCCTTGAGCTGGTTGAGCGCGTGCTGAACTTCGCCGAGGTCGTCGCGCTTGCCGGCTTCCATCGATACCGTCAGGTCGCCTGCCGCCATGCGTGACGCGTAACCGGACATTGCGCCCACGCGCGCGCCGATCTGGCGCGACACGCTGGCCCAGCCGAACGCGCTCACCAATGCGCTCACGCCAAAGGCGAACCACAACGGCAGCGGCGGCGCGCCGTTATACGCAACCAGTCCGCTCGCCAGTACTGCAAGCGGCGCGCTTGCATAACCGAGCGCGACGCGTTTGGCCACGGGCATGTGCATCAATGCCCCGAGCTTGCCCAGGATCCCGCGGCGCACAAGCACGCCTTGCTGAAGACGCAGCGACCCCATCGCGCCGGCTCGCATACGTGCGTACCACGCGTCGGCGCTCGCTACTTCGTCGCGGCCGGGCTTGACGCGCACGCTCAGGAAACCCACCGCCTTGCCGTGTTCGATAACCGGCGTCACGTTCGCGCGAACCCAGTAGAAATCGCCATTTTTGCGGCGGTTCTTGACCAGCGCCGTCCAGGGCCGGCCGCCGCAGATGGTCGTCCACATGTCGGCGAAGGCCTCGCGCGGCATGTCGGGGTGGCGGATCAGGTTGTGCGGCTGGCCAATGAGTTCGTCGCGCGAATAGCCGGATACGTCGATGAAAGCCGGATTGCAATACTTGATATTTCCAGAAAGATCGGTCGCCGAGACAAGCATTTCCGTCGATGGGAAATCGTATTCGTGCTGTGTGACAGGCTGGTTGTTGCGCATTTGATGTGTCCTTTCTCTCTTCTGGAACGCGACGCACCGTTAGGTGGCGGGCGCGCTTTTCATCCATTTACGTTACCCATCGGTAACGGCATGTACCCACAAATTCTTTAGGGTTTTTACGCTTAAGAGTGTGGAAAAGGGCGGCGCGCGACGCAGCTCGAAGGGTCTCGGAGCGCGCGGTGGAGCAGCAGTGCGCCTGAACTTAAAGCTTCGAGAAAACACGCCGTAAACCTGTTATGGGATGAACCCATATAAAGCGGCCTGCGTTAGAATTTCCGCCATTACCGGCCGGTTGACATAACGCCGTCTTATCAGCCGAAGCTTAGGAATACTATTGTCTACATGCTGCGTTGCTGAATTGAATCCGGAGCGTCACCCGACGGACCAGATCTGACTGAGTTCGGCCAGAAAGGGTCGTTCGTTTGCGCCGACGCCCGGACATTCGGGCGTCGGTTCTAGTCAGTAAGCGGACGTTCGAAACGACTTCAAGCCAGCGGTGGACTGGACTGTGGCGCGTGATTGTCGACGCGCACGTCAATGCACCTCTTAAGCACTGGGTCGAGAGACCGAAGGCGTGGCAGCAGGTCGTCGATCAGGATGCTTTGGATATCGTCGAACGCCTCCCGCAAAAACGCCGTGTACAGTTCCGCGCGAGAAAGCAGATAAAGCGACCGGCGCGTATCGAACTCGTCGATGGCCGCAAATCTAATCTGATTCGTAAGATGTCTCGCTTGCAGCGCGCAGAGTGGGGTCGTAATTGCCCAGCCGAGTCCGCCCGCGACCATCGACGTGAGCGTGTCGGACGTATCGAATTCCAGCAGTGCGGCGGATTGAATGGCGTGAGCGCGCACGATCTCCTCGATCTGTATGCCGATATGAGACTGCTGATCGAAACGAATCAGCGGCGACACCCTGCACAGCTTCAGCAGGTCGGACACGCGCGATTGCCCGTTATAAAGCGCTTTAGGGATCATCGCGACGAATCGCTCGGTCAACAGCGTGCGCCGAACGATGGCATTCTTTTCGAGCATCGACTGCGACGACACGATGAGATCAAGTTCGCGGCGAAGCAGCTTTTGCTCCAGTCCGAAAGACAGTCCCGTGCACACGGCCAGCCGCGTCGTGCGCGCGGCCAGCGCACGCGCGGTCTGACTGCCGCAGGTCGCCGCGAACGAATCGACCAGACCAAGACGGATGTCCGGTTTCACCCCTTGCGCGCAATCGGCGACGTTCTGTCCGAGATCGACCAGCGCGTCGATCAGTTCCGCCCCACGCGAGGCGAGCATGGTGCCCGCGGCGGTCAGCGTGACGGGCCGCGCGCCCCGGTTCACCAGAATGGCGCCGATCTGATTCTCGAGATTGCGGATGGTCTGCGATACCGCGGACTGACTGATGCCGAGCCGCTTCGCCGCATGCGACATGTTGCGCTCGTCGGCCATCGTGAGAAAGATGCGCAGTGCGTGCGTTTCGATCAGGGGTGTCGGTTTCATGTGTGAGCACCTTCATGCGTTCATTTGTTCCGGCGCAGCGATAGCGATCATCAGTGTGGCTAATACAAGCTGGCTTGACTTGCCGCCATTCGATGCGCGAACCTAGAATGGCAGCACTACACGGCACCGGGAGCGGCGATGCATGACAGAAAGACAGCGGATGTGATCGTGGTGGGTCTGGGCGCGTTCGGCAGCGCGACGACCTATCAACTGGCCTCGCGCGGCGTGAGCGTGATCGGCATCGATCAGTTCGCGCCGCCGCACGACCGGGGTTCGAGTCACGGCGCAAGCCGCATCACGCGTCTCGCGGTGGGCGAGGGCGAGGTCTATATTCCGCTCATCAAACGTTCGCATGGCATCTGGACCGAACTCGAAGGCAGGACCGGCAAGAAGTTGTTCCGTCGCACGGGCGGGCTCATCATGGGGCCTCGGGACGGCACGATCAGCCACCACGGCAAGCCGGATTTCGTGCGCAGGACCATCGCGAACGCGCAGCGCTTCGGTATCGAGCATGAGGTTCTGGATGCAGCGGAGGTGTCGCGCCGATATCCTCAGTTCATCACGCGCGGCGACGAACTTGCCTACTTCGAACCGGATTCCGGCGTCTTGCTGCCGGAACTGTGCGTCGAGGCGCAACTTCAACAAGCGGAGTCGCTTGGTGCCACCCTCCGGTGCAACGAGCGGGTCACGTCGATCGAAGAGGATGGCGGCGCGGTCCACGTCACCACGACGCTCGGCCGCTATAGCGCGGCGAAGGTCATCGTCACGGCCGGGCCTTGGGTGCCTGCGCTGAGCGGCGGCACGATCGAAAGCAATCTGCGCGTGATGCGTCAGGTGCTCTACTGGTTCGAGACGACGAAGCCTTCGCTGTACGCCCCGGAACGTTGCCCGATTTTTATCTGGATGTACGGCAGCGGCGACGAGGACTACATGTACGGCTTTCCGATGGTCGATGGGAAAGCGGGCGTGAAGGTCGCGACCGAGCAGTATCGCAATGCCTGCAACCCCGACGGCTACGACCGCACGGTCCGCGGCAAAGACGCCCTGGACATGTTTCGGCATAACGTGCAGGGCCGTCTCGACGCGATGAACCCGCGCGTGATCGACAGCGCGACGTGTCTCTATACGGTCAGCACCGATTCGGGCTTCATCGTCGACCGGTTTCGCGAGATGGAGAACGTCACGGTCGTATCGGCGTGTTCCGGTCATGGCTTCAAGAGCTCGGCAGGACTCGGCGAGCAACTGGCGCTGCAGGCAATCGGTTCGAACGATGTGAACCTGACGGCGTTCGGCGCGGGCCGGTTCATCTAGGGTGTGCTTTTCGTTACTGCAGGGAGGTCGGGATCGGGCAGGTCCATGCGTGCGGAATCACGCTTGATGAGTTCTCCTGGCAGCGTGACGAGGCGCGCGCGCATGCCCGGTTTGAGCCGGCGCGACGCCAGCAGGTCGACCGCCTTCCCGGCAAGCGTCGCGACTTGCTGTCTTACCGTCGTCAATCGATACGTGGGTCGTGCTGCCTCGGCGATATCGTCGAAACCGACGACCGAGATATCGTCGGGCACGCGCAAGCGCAGTTCATAGCGGCAGGCATCGATCGCGCCGAGCGCCAACTGGTCGTTCGCGCAGAACACGGCATCGAAGGCGATCGGTTTGGCCGATGCATGCCGGAGCATCGCCGCGCTGCCTGCTTCGTACGAGAAGTCGGAGCAGGCAATCTCCACTTGCCGCGCACCCAACTCCTTGACGCGCGTGACGAAGCCATCGATGCGGATATCGCTGACCGGCGCACCTTCAGGGCCGGCGATGCAGAGAAAGCGCCGATGCCCCGCGCGGAACAGCGCGTCGGCCATCTGCCGCGCGGCGGCTGCGTTGTCGGTCGTCACGCAATCGACGCCGCTTGCCGCGATGTGCCGGTTCAGGAACACCACGGGAATCCCGAAGCGCTGAAACCGTTCGATGTCCTCGCGCGACAGCGTGGCGCACGAAATCACACCATCGAGCGGAAATTCCGATGCGTTGTGCAGGGTTGCTTCGCCTTCGTGGTCATCGGCGACCGTAATCAGCAACAAGGTGAGATCGTGCGCCGCCAGCACCTCGGACACCGCGTAGAGCAGGTCCGGATTGTTGTGCAGCGTATAGCGCGCGACCACCACGCCGATGACGTTCGAGCGCCCCATGATCAGCGAGCGCGCCACCGCGTTCGGCCGGTATCCCAGACCTTCGGCCACCGCGATGACATGCGCGCGGGTATCGGGCGAGATCGCGCTGTCTTCCTGAAAACACCGCGACACGGTCGATTGCGAGACGCCCGCGGCGACCGCGACGTCATAGGATGTCGCGCGGGTGGTCTGTCTGGACTTGGCCATGTGCGAAAGCTGTGCCGATAAAGCCGCGATTCTAACCGCCCGCGTTACTGCGCTTCGAGCAAAGCAGCCGCTTCCTTGCGCGTTTCATTGGGCAGCAGATGCAGCGGCGCGAGAAAGCCGTTGTGATCCGTGCCAACGCCCGCTTGCGCGGCGGCCGCGACGATCTCATCCGACCAGGTGATGTGCTTGCGCTGGTCGCCGCTCGTCATCACCGCGATCAGCAGCGGTTTCTCTCCGACCGACCGAAGCGAGCGCCATGTATCGCCCGGCACCGAATACAACGCCTGCTCGGGCACTTCGATGACGCTGTCGCCATCGGGCAATGGGAGCGTCAGTTCGGCGAGACCTTCGAACACGATCAGCACTTGTTTGGCATCGATCCTGTGCTTGCCGATGCACTGCCCCGGCGCGACACGCAGCCATTCGATGGAGAAGCCATGCGGATTGGTCACGCCGGACGCCTGATCGCGATCCTGCGACATGCCGAAGCCGACCGCGCTCGCGATTTCCGACGCATGACCCGGCAGCACGTTATCGAGCAGCGCGCGGGACGACCACACGCGGTCCGTCACCTTGACCATGCGCGCGCGCATTTCCTCGGGCGAGTAATGCCGTAAGGACGCAATCGCCTGCTGATCGATCGGCTCGATGAGTTCGTCGCGCGCAGGCATGGGTGTACCGTTCACGGTATCGACGAGGATGTTCTCTTTGGTCAGGAAGAGGCCGTGACGCGCGGCCTGTTCGAGAATCGACGGATGCCAGATGATGCCGCCGGTGTTGTCGCCGCCGAGTGCGGAGAAGATCCAGCCATCGTCGCTGCCTTCGTTGCTGAAACCGCGAAAAATCCAGGTGGGAATGCTGAGCACGTCGCCCGGCTCGCCGATGACCGTGCCTTCGTCGCCATTCGCGCCCCAGCGAAAGCGCCACCGTCCCCGAAAGATCATGAACACTTCGGCGGTGTAATGCAGATGCAGGTTGTTGACCACGCCCGGCGGCATGGCGGCCACGCCGAGACTGAAACCGTGCGGCTCTTGCAGGTTCACGACCTGATCCGCGCTTTGCGTCACGCCCGCGCCGATCAGCGAATAGTTTTCCTTGCGGTCCGAGCCCTTCATCTTGCAGTCGATGAACGCGACCTTGCAGGCAACCATGTCCGAACGCTTCACGAGACGCTTGCGCGCGGCGGCGTCGTTCAGGTCGAGGTAGGGATTCATGTCACTCTCCGTGTTTCGAGTTACGAGTTAGGAGTTACGGTTTTCGTCGTCCTGCAGCGCTTTATGCATTCGAATGCATAGATTAATGTAAAAGATCCGCGACATGCAAGCACAGACGAAAAGAGGGCGTTACGAAACCGCCGAGTCGGCGTAGCGGGCGGCTTCCGCGACGGCGATATCGATGAAGTTCAGCAGCGCCGGATTGGCGTCGTTTTCGCGCCAGGCGAGTTCCAGCACGGCAAGCGGCGTGCGCTTCAGATCGAACTGGCGAAACTCGACGCCCGGATAGCGCATGTGCCGCGCCGATGCAGGCACCACCGCCATTCCGATGCCGCTCGACACGAGCGCGACGACGGTATAGAGCTGCGTGGCTTCCTGCGCGACCGCAGGCGTGATGCCCGCGTTATCGAGCATCTGCGACACGATCCGGTAGAAATACGACGAATCTTTCCGGTCGAAAAGAATGAGCGGTTCCGATGCCAGCGCCTTGACCTGAACGTGTTCGATCAAAGCAAGCGGATGATGCTCGGGCACGGCGAGCATCATTGGTTCGCTAATGAGTTTTCGGGTGCTCAGATCGCCCGGATCGTTGGCGAGCGGACGCATGAGACCCACGTCCATTTCCCCGGCGAGCAAGGCCTCGCGCTGCGTGGCCGTCACGCCCTCGCGCAAATTCAGCCGCACTCGCGGATGCAGCGACCGATACGCCCCGATGCAGCGCGGCAGCAATTGCGGCAGCGAGCCGGTAACGAACGAGATGCCCAGACGGCCGCTCTCGCCGCGTCCCGCGAGCTTGGCCTGATCGACCACGGCATCCGCTTGAGCAATCAGACGGCGCGCGCCGGTCAGCAGTTCGATGCCCGCGTGAGTCAGTTGAAGCGGACGTTTGCCACGGATGAAAAGCGGGGTTTCCAGATCGGCTTCGAGTTGCATGATCTGCTTGCTGAGCGGGGGTTGCGTCATGTGCAGACGATTCGCCGCGCGCAGGAAATTCAATTCTTCGGCCAATACGACGAAGTATCGCAGCAAGCGCAAGTCGACCATGCTCGATTCCCAAAAGATATGAAATGCCAATGAATAATATATTAGACAGAATTAATTGGCCGGTTCAAATTTCACACACTTCTGCATGAGCACGCAGCGCGGCACGGATCGCGCCGCAGCAAAAAGCGCGTGCAGATCCCGTCGATGGCCGGAGATATGAACATGCATCGTCGTGTTGTATATGCCTCTCTTTCGCTTTTGCTGGCGCTGTCCTGGGAGCCGGTCTGGTCCGCGGATCAGGGCGCATCCGGTGCCGGGACCGATGCATCGATTTTGTCCGCCTCGCGCCTGAAGCCGGGGCAGCCGTACAAGGGCGAGACCATCAAGATCATGGCGGTCAACACGCCGCAGTTCGTCGCCTTGCAAAAGCGCACGGACGCCTTCACGGCCGCGACCGGCATCAACGTGAAGTGGTTGTTCGTGCCGTTCAAGCCGCTCCAGGAAAAGGTCACGAGCGTCGGCGTGGCGGCGAACGGTAACGTGGATATCGTCAACTATCTGGATCAATGGGGCGCGGCGTACGCGCACTGGCTGGTGCCGCTCGACCCGCTCGTCGCACGCGATGGCTACGACCTAAAGGATTTCCCCGCGCCGTTCCTGCAATCGGTCACGCACGACGGCAAGCTCTATGGCATGCCCTTGCGCAGCAACGTGCAGATGTTCCTCTATCGCAAGGACGTGCTCGACGCACTGCATATCAAGCCGCCGGCAAGCTGGCAGGACGTGATCGACGCCGGCCCGCGCATACGCGCGGCGTATCCGGACATGGCGCCGCTCGCCTGCTACTACGGCGCCGATGGCAATCGCCAGAATCTCTTCGCCTGGGCGGATTTCGTTCGCGGCGCGGGTGGCCATATTCTCGATGCCAAAGGCTACCCCGCATGGACGTCGCCGCAGGCGATGCAGGCGACGCGCGAATACATCGCGCTCTACACGAAGCACGAACTCTGTGGACCGGGCGCGACCTCCAACGTGGAACAGGATGCACGCATCTCGTTTCAACAGGGCCATGCGGCGATGCTGCCCATCTGGCAGTGGTCGTATGCGGCCGTGACCAATCCCAAGGACTCGACGCTCAAGCCCGAACAAGTCGGCTTCGCGCCGATGCCCGCGTACAAGCCCGGCGACGCGCCGACCACCGTCGTCAACACCATGCCGATGTCGATCTCCATGTACTCGAAGCACAAGGAAGCGTCGTGGGAGTACCTGAAGTGGCTCGCCAATGCCGACCTCGACAAGCGCAACGCCATCGAGCGCGACGTGAACGGTTATGCCGTGCGCAACAACGTGGTGAACCGCTTTTCGAGCATGCGGGATGCCGGCGTGAATGCGGCGAACTCGAATGTGCCCGCCGCCGAGATCAAGGCGCTTGCCGGCAACGCGCAGCCCATGCCTGAAGTGGTTTTTTGGCCGGAAGTCGCGGATATCGCGTCGATTGCCATCAATCAGGCCGTGACGGGTGAGGACATCGATGCACTGATGACCGATGCCGCCGCGCGCGCGCATCGTGTCGTCGAACGCGAACTTCGCTAACACTCGTTCTGGAGAGGACGCCATGTCCGAACGTCTCGCCAAGTATGGAATGGTCGCGCCGGGACTTTTCATCGTCCTGGCCACCGCGCTGTATCCGCTCACCACGACCTTTTATCTTAGCTTCCGCAACTGGAATCTGGGCCGCGCGAACGAGTCCAGAGCGCTCTGGCAGCCCGCCGATGGCTTGTCGCAGATCGGCTATCTGTTCGACAACTACACGCGCGCCCTGACCGATCCGGCGATGTGGAACTCTGCGCTTGTCACGGCGATGTTCACGATTCTCTCCGTCCTGCTGACGGTGTCGCTGTCGCTCGCGGTCGCCGTGCTGCTGTTTCGCGGCGGCCCGGTGCGCGCCGTCCTGCGTTCCATGCTCGTGCTGCCGTTCGCCATGAGCCCGGCGCTCATCGGCGCGTTGTGGCGCTTCATGGCCAACGCGGACTTCGGCCTTGCGGGCGCCATCAGCCGCGCCTTGCACCTGCGCAACGTCGATCTGCTAGGCAGTCCGTCCGGCGCGTTCTGGCTCGTGCTGTCGAGCGATGTATGGCACTGGACGCCGTATTTCGCGCTCATCTTAATCGGCGCGCTGGCGTCGGTTCCGAAAGAGAGTCAGGAGGCCGCGCAGATCGACGGCGCGACCGCCACGCAGGTGTTCTTCTCCATCACGCTGCCGCAGTTATGGCCCGTGCTGGCCGTGGCGATGGTGCTCAAGGGCATCTTCGCGCTGAAGATCTTCGATCAGGTGGTGATGATCACCAACGGCGGTCCCGGACAGGCCACGCAAACGCTGAGTCACTTCATTTACTTCCAGGGATTCAAGTATCTGAACATGGGCTATGCCTCGGCGGTCGGCTGGCTGCTCGTGATTCCGATGATGATGCTGACCGTACTCTATGTCCGCATGACGCAGCGCGCGAAATGAAAGAAACGACCATGACCACCGATTCCCTGCACGACGTTATGCCCGAAGACCAGTCCCATCCTGTGAGCACGTACCGTGCGCCGGGCGCGGTCTCGACGAGCCTCGCCACGTTCGGACGCGGCCTCGCGCTCGCCGTACTGTTCCTCGTGATCGTGCTGCCGCTGTACTGGATCATGTCCGCGGCGTTCAAGCACTACGTGGATATCTATCGCCTGCGCGTGGCCTTCACGCCGACGTTCGGCAACTTCATCGAGATCATGCGGGAGCCGTTCCGCGTGCAGGACAAGCTGGTCAACTCGCTGATCGTGTCGTGCTCCACGGTCCTCATCACGCTGCCGATTGCGACCGCGGGCGCGTATTCGTTCTCGCGCTTTCGCCTGTTCGCTCACAAGTCGCTGATGGTGGCCGTGCTTGCCACGCAGTTCCTTCCGCCGGTCGTGATCGTGCTACCGTTCTTTCTGATGTTCCGCGACCTCGGGCTGTACGACACGCGCATCGCGCTCATCGTCGTGCAGACGGCAATGGTGATGCCCTTCGCCATCTGGATGATCAAGGGCTTCATCGACCAGATTCCCATCGATATCGAAGAATCCGCGCTGATCGATGGCGCCACGCGCATGCAGGTCCTCTATCAGATGATCATGCCGATCGCGCTGCCGGGCATCGTCACGGCGGGCATCTTCTGTTTCATCCTGTCGTGGAACGATTTCATCATCGCCGTGATTCTGAGCGCCGAGGATGCGGTGACTTTGCCGGTGGCCATCGGACTCTTCAATCGGGAAGAGGGCGATCTCTGGCAACTCATCAGCGCGACCGGGCTTTTCATCATGCTGCCGATGTTCCTGTTCGCCTCCTTCCTGCAGCGCTATCTCATTCGCGGAACCACGGCTGGCGCCGTGCGCTGACCTCATCTCAGGGCTACCGACATGACTACCGTCACACTGAATGGCATCAACAAGACTTGGGGTGGATTCCAGGCGGTCAAAGGTCTGAACATGAAGATCGCCGAAGGCGAGTTTCTGGTGTTGCTCGGACCGTCGGGCTGCGGCAAGACCACGACGATGCGCATGATCGCCGGTCTCGAAGATCCCACAGACGGCGACCTGATGTTCGACGCGCAACGCATGAATGGCATCGCACCGCGTCAGCGCGACGTGTCGATGGTGTTCCAGAACTACGGTCTCTATCCGCACATGAGCGTGTACGACAACATCGCGTATCCGCTGAAGCTGCGCAACGTGCCGGCCGCGCAGCGGGATCGCGAAGTGAAGCGCGCGGCCGACCGCGTGGAACTCGGCCATCTGCTCGCGCGGCGTCCGGCGGCGCTTTCCGGCGGGCAACGTCAGCGCGTGGCGCTGGCGCGTTCCATCGTGCGGCGGCCGCGCGTGTTTCTGATGGACGAACCGCTTTCGAATCTCGACGCCAAACTGCGCGGCACCATGCGCGCGGAACTCAAGCATCTCGCGCGCGAACTGGCGGTGACGACGGTATATGTCACGCACGATCAGGTCGAAGCCATGACGCTGGCGTCGCGCGTGGCGATCATGAAGGACGGCGTGTTGCAGCAGATCGACGCGCCCGAGCGCATCTATAACGATCCGGCGAATGCCTTCGTCGCGGGTTTCATCGGCTCGCCCGCGATGAATCTGCTGCATGGAGAAGGGCGCGACGGCCGCTTCTTCTTGCCCGATGGCGCGCAGCTCGATATCGTGCCGCCGCGCAATGGTCCGCTTTCGCTGGGCGTTCGACCGGAAGACGTGGCGATCGAAGCTGCGCCCAGCGAAGGATCGTTCTCGGCGGAAATCTTCGCGTTCGAAATGCTCGGCGACATCACGCTCATCACGCTGAAGATCGGCGGCCAGTACTTCGTGGTCAAGGGCGACAAGTCGATCCGTCATGCAGACGGAGAACGCATCTGCCTGAAACCGGACGCATCGCGCTTGTTCTGGTTCGATGGCGCGACGGGACAACGCATTGCAAATGTTTAAAGACCGCCGCAATCGGGCGGATAGAAGTGCAACAGGAGATTTAGTGACATGCGTCCCAATCTATTGAAACAGAAGTTTTTGGCGGGCGAGTCGATCGTGAACGCATGGTTGTCGATACCCAGCAGCTACGCGGCGGAAGTCGTGGCGTCGCAAGGCTTCGATTCGGTCACGGTCGATTTGCAGCACGGCATGATCGGCTTCGATTCCGCCGTGGGCATGCTTCAGGCCATCAGCATCACGTCCGCAACGCCGCTGGTGCGCTCGCCTTCGCGCGATCCGAACGACATTATGCGGCTGCTCGACGCCGGCGCGTACGGCGTGATCTGTCCGGCCATCGATACGCCGCAGATGGCGGCCGATTTCGTCGCGGCATGCCGTTATCCGGGGAAGGGCACGCGCTCGTTCGGTCCGGCGCGCGGGCTGTTGTATGGCGGCCCCGACTACTTCTCGAAGGCCAACGACGTGATTCAGGCCTTCGCAATGATCGAGTCCAAAGAGGCACTCGACAATCTGGATGCCATTCTCGCCACGCCCGGTCTCGACGGCATCTACATCGGACCGAACGATCTGGCGCTGAGTCTGGGCGTCGCGCCCTCCGCGCAGCTGGGCGAAATCGTCGAGCAGGCGATTGCGCGCATCCTCGACGCGGCGCTCGCCCGTGGCTTGCTCGCGGGCATCTTCTGCAGCGATGGGGATGCCGCGCGACGTCGTCTCGAACAGGGCTTTCATCTCGTCACGCCGGGCAACGATGCCAACGCGCTCGCGGCGGCTAGTTCATCGCGCGTGCTAGCGGCGCGCGGTGGCAAACAGGCCATCGGCGGCAGCGGCTACTAAGGTCATGAACACGATTCCGCTCGTCCTCTTGCCCGGAACCTTGTGCGATGCGCGCGTCTGGCATGCGCAGGCGAATGCATTGTCTTCCGCACGCGAAGTGCGCGTCTGCGAACTCGGCGACCAGCCCGCAATGCACGAAGAAGTCGCGGCCTTGCTGAAGACACTGCCGCCGCGCTTTTATCTGGCGGGATTCTCGCTGGGCGCAATCGTGGCCTTCGAGTTTGTTCGGCAGGCGCGTGAACGTGCGGCGGGCCTGGCGCTCGTCGCGAGCACGGCCCGGTCGGACCCGGCGGAAAACCAGGCGCGGCGCCGCGCGTTGCTGGCACGCGCCAAGCGCGGGGAATTGGCGGGCGTTCTGAATGACGAACTCTTGCCGTTCTACTTTTCTCCCGTGTGCAAGCAGCGCGAAGTCCTGAGCAATCTCGTCGTGTCGATGGCGGAAAGCTGCGCGCCGCGCTTCGGTCATCAAACGCGCTATGCAGTCGAACGTCCGGACTCGCGTCCGATGTTGTCGTCGCTCAAGATTCCGGCGCTGATTCTGTACGGCGACGACGATGGCGTCATACCGTTCGACCGCCAGACCGAAATGGCTGAAGCCATGCCGCATGCGCTGTTTCGCGGTGTGCCGGATTGCGGTCATTTCGTGCCGCTCGAAGCGCCGGATGTGTGCAGTCAGGCAATGCAGGACTGGATGGAATTGCCGTTGAACGATTGAGAAGACAGCACAAACAAAAACCGGAAAGCAAGTTTTCAAAATAAATAGCACTACTGCAATTATAAAGCCTTAAAAAATCTACCGATTTCCCGACCACAAACCTTCGACCAACGGACTATCGTTATGAAACCCGCTCGCTTGTCGTTTCCGCTCGCATGCTGCCTCACTGCGCTTCAGGCACACGCACAAAGCAGTGTGACGCTGTACGGCATCATTGACGAGGCATTCCAGTACACGACCAATCAGGCGGGCGGCCATGCGTATCAATTGCAAAGCGGCACCTTGAGTGCCTCGCGTTTCGGCTTTAGAGGCCGTGAAGATATCGGCAATGGCTATGCCGCGATTTTCCAGCTTGAAAATGGTTTCAATTCGAATACCGGAAAGCTCGGACAGAACGGACGCTTGTTCGGCCGTCAATCGTGGGTGGGAATCGCTTCGCCGTATGGCAACTTCATGCTCGGACGCCAGTACGACCTGAACACCGATTTCGTCGGCCCGTTCGAATCCGGCTACTTGTGGTCCGGCGGTCCCGGCACGCAGCCTGGCGACAATAACAACTTCAACGGCAGCTATCGTCTCAACAACGCCGCGAAGTTCGTGAGCGTGCCGTTTTATGGTTTGAAGGTCGGCGCGATCTATTCGTTCGGCGGCACGCCGGGTTCGACCGGCAGCAACTCGGCTTATTCTGGAGCCGTCTCCTACACCATTGGCGGATTCTCCGTCGCGGGGTCTTATTCCCATATCGACCGGCCGAACACGTCCATCTACGATGGCACCTCGACCACGACCGGCGTCGTGGTGTCGGGACTCAGCTACTCGGGCTTCGTATCGGCACGGACACTGCAAATCGCGGCGGCGGGGGCATCCTACACGCTCGGTAACGGCACGCTGGGCGGCACGTTCAGTAACGTCGCGTTCAAGGGACTGGGGAGCGGTGCCGGGCCGAATCCCGAAGGATATTCAGGCAGCGGCGTGCTGAACTCATTCGAGGCAAACTATCTCTATTACCTGTCACCCGCATTGCAGGTCGGCACCGCGTTCATCTATACCCGCTCGAATTCCGTGAACGGTGCGCCCGGTGCGATCTATCGGCAAATCGATCTCGGCGCGACATACAGCTTGTCCAAGCGCACCAATGTGTATATCTGGGCGTACGGTCAGAAGGCGAGCGGCACGAACTCGGTGGGTGCGCCGGCGGTCGCGCAGTTCGCCTTCACGACCGCTTCATCGAACAGCAAGCAACTTGCAGTCGTCACCGGCATTCGGCACCGCTTCTGATTGGCCGAAACAGCGTAACTTTCGACGAGGAAAATCGACGTGACAATGGATCTGGGCTCGTACAGGAATGTTCCTGATTTCATCTATGGCATCACGCGCGAGATCTGGGAAGATCGCGGCATCGGCGGAAAACTCCAGCAATACTATGCGCCCGATATCCTGCTGCGCGCCGCGACCGGCTTCACGGGCAGCAATGAGGGCGTCACGGCGCAAACGCTTCAGACCTTGCATCAGTTCCCCGACCGTCAACTGGTCGGGGAAGATGTCATCTGGACGCCCTACGCGGACGGAACGTTCTTGTCGTCGCATCGGCTGACCTCGGTCATGCGGCACACGGGAGACGGCATTCTTGGAGCAGCGAAGGGGCGCATGGTGCGCAGTCGCATCATCGCGGATTGCTGGGTGCGCGATCAGGTGGTGGTCGAAGAATGGCTCGTGCGCGATCAGGCGGCGTTCGCGCGCTGCCTCGGAACCGACGCCCGCACGCTCGCACGCGAGATGACGGATCGCGAGTTGCGACAGGGCAAACCGATTTCCTTCTTCGTGCCCGCACATGACAAGCCCAGCCGTTACCAGCCGACCATGCAGGACGACGAGGCGGCGAACGCTTACGTGCGCGGCATGAAGCGCCTCTGGCACGACAAGGAAACGGCGGCGATACGCGACATGTACTTCCACGGTGCGGCGTTTCATGCGCCCGGTGGCGATGTGCTCTACGGTCACTGCGATATCGATACCTTCGCGCTCGGCTATCTCGCGTCGTTTCCCGATGCGGTCCTCAAGATCGAGAGCGCGCGTGTGAATCGCGAGCCTGAGCAACCGGTGCGCGTCGCGGTGCGCTGGTCGCTCACGGGTACGCATTCGGGCTTCGGGCATTTCGGTGAGCCTACGGGCGCGCCGGTCTACATCATGGGGATGTCGCATGCGAACATGACCGGCGGCAAAGTCATGACCGACTTTTTCGTGACCGACGAAGTCTCCATATGGAAGCAGATTTTCGCTCACACCGAGAGTCACGCAGGCGCATGAGGCGCCCGTTACAGCCTGGCTGCATAAGAAAATCTGGAATAAAGAATAATGACGTGTGATGGTGCGAAGTTGACGGTCGGCACATGAAGGCGCTTGCTGTAGGCTTCGTCTTTCACAACGTCACGAGACATCATTGAACAAGGGACGTGCTCGATGAGACAGACTCCTGTATCGCCTGACCTTCGCCGCATCGTCGTGATGGGTCTTGGAGGAACGATCGCAGCGAGCGCGCCCAGCGCCACGCAGACGCATGGCTACGAACTGACCGGCGCGATCGCGGATGTATTGAAGCAGGTTTCGCAACTGGCCGACATCGCCGATGTTCGTTTCCAGCAAGTGGCGAACGTATCGAGTCAGGATATCGATAACGCGATGTTGTCGCGTCTCTTGCATGCCGTGAACGCACAGCTTGCCGATGCTTCAGTGGACGGCATCGTGATCTCGCATGGGACCGACACGCTGGAAGAAACCGCGTACTTTCTGCATCTGCTCGTGAAGGGCGACAAGCCCGTGATACTGACCGGTGCGATGCGTCCTTCGTCCGCGCTCAGCGCAGATGGACCCTTGAATCTCTTTCATGCGGTGCGGGTCGCTACCGATCACGCGGCGAGCGGCAAGGGCGTGCTGGTGGTGATCGACGAACGTATCGTTTCGGCGAAGGGCGCGGTCAAGCTGCATACGAGCGCAACGAGTGCCTTCAGCAATCCGGCCATCGGACTGCTTGGCTCCGTAAGTGGCGGAACGCCCGCGTTTCATGCGGTCGTGCCCACAACGGCAGCGAGTGAGTTCGATCTTCCTCGCGACCTGCCCGATAGCTTGCCGCAGGTCGATATCGTCTACGGTCATCAAAGCGCCGGCGTGCATTTCTATCGAGCGGCCATCGACGCGGGTGCGCGCGGCATCGTGTTCGCCGGCACGGGAAACGGCAGTCTTTCTCACGCGGCCAAAGCGGGCGCTCTCATGGCGCGCGAGCACGGCGTGGCATTCGTCCGGTCGAGCCGCGTTCCGGGCGGTGGCGTGGCGCCGTGCGCTGATGACGAGGACTACGCCACCATCGCCGCGCACACGCTCAATCCGCAGAAAGCGCGCGTCTTGCTGATGCTGGCGCTCGCACGACACATGGATACACAGGCATTGCGCCGATGCTTCGCGCTTCACGGATAACCGCTGAACGCAAGCCTGCGCGCAAGGCTGCGCAATTGAACGTCAAACCCTGAAGGAGTGGTTTCAAATGAACGAGCAACTGGCCGACATCAATCCCGCTGCGTATGCGCCTTATCGCGATCCGCGCGAGTACATCACGAGCTGGACCGACAAGATTTGGATCACGCGCGGACTGGGCCATCTCAAGGATCATTACGCGCAGGACGTGAAGGTCCATACGTGCTATGGCGAGACCTACGGCTTCGATCATGTGATGAAGAACTCGATCCAGAAGATGGTCGCGTTCCCGAATCGCGGCGGCGGTCATGACGACGTGATCTGGGAGCAACGCGGCGCAAACGGATTCGTCAGCGCGCACCGCGTCTTCAACAACGCAACGCATCTGGGCCACTGGACGTATGGGCCGCCGACCGGCAAGGACTGGGTCAATCGCGGCATGGCGCATTGCGTGGTCATCGACAACAAGGTGGTCGAGGAATGGGTCATTCGTGACGAGTTCGCCGTGCTTCAGCATCTTGGACTCGATCCTTTCGAGGTCGCCGCGCAACTCGCGGCGCGATCACCGGTGCTCGGGACTGCCATCGACACGGGTGCGCACGCCGCGCCGTTTGCCGGACGTATCGCGAATCCGGTGAAGGCGGGCATCTCCGGTGTGCGTCCGAACCGCTACGTGGCCGAGTGTGAGATGGTCGCTGAGATGTTCGAGAACGTTTGGAACGGCCGCTACTTCGACATGGTGCCGAAATACTTCAGCGACACGATCGTCTGTCAGAGCGTGAGACTCAGGCGCGTCATGGGCATCGCCCCGTATCAGATGGAATTGATGACGCTGCTCGCCGCCGTCCCCGATGCGCAAGTGGAAATCCGCGACTTCGTCGTTCACGAATCGGAAGACCTGGGATTGCGCGTGGGCACCATATGGCTCTTGCGCGGGACGTACTGCGGATCGCCCATGTACGGCCCGACCAACAATGCGCCGGTGAACATCCTAGGGTCGTCGCACTTCGAATTCCGTCATGGAAAAATTCACCGAGAAGTGCGCGTCTTCGATGAGATCTCTGTCATGGCACAGATAATTCGGGCGAACGGAGATGCTAGTTGTTAGGCTTCGATAGTGAGGTTCAGACAGGGGCTGCCGTTTAATTTCCAGCTGGCCGACAAGACGTTGTGGCCCTCAGATCGATTGATGCCTTCGGAGGTCTCGGAACATAGGCCAAGCCGCCGGCGAATCTCTTATAAAGACGTCTTCGGCCTCGTCTTTCGATAGGTTCGCGATAATCGAATGGCGGGTCCGTGTCGAAACCCGCCATTGATGGTTTGCCTTTCCCACCGGCCGAGTTGGGTCGGTTTCGGGCGACCGCGTCGGGTCGATTCTTACCGTCCTCGACACGCAGGATGCTGCCCCGGCCGGTCTCGCACTTGCATAAAGTTCACGATATGACGGCTCGATGCGCGGGCGGAATCGTGACTAAAAAAACTTAAGCCCCAGACCGCTGCGCTGCAGCTCGATGTGTCCATGTTCATCACGCGCTATATCTGCACGTCGAACTCGTTCTCAGACCTGTGAAACAGAAAAGCCATCCCTCCCTGTTACTGCGACGGCCGCATCATATCGAGGACCATTGCCGCCCAAAGCGAGGGTTGCACGCTTGGCATTCGCGAGCAAATTACTAAGCGCCGCAGTCATTACTTCCGGCACGTCGAAACGTCCTTTCGGACCCGATAGCGTCAGCGCGCCAGCCAACTCCCCGGCCGCCCCAAAAACCGGCACTGACACCGATGCCGTCTCTGGGTCACGCTCCCCAAAAGAGACCGCCCACAAGCGATCGCGAATCTCCGTCCACCGCGGATCGTGCGCTTCAGTGAACGCGAGCAGCACTTTGCCCGAAGCTCCTTTGTCGATCGCGAACTCTTCACCGACGCGGATCGAAACCCGGACGCTTCGCGAAGGCTCGACACGATAAAGGACCATACGAAAGTCGCCCTGCCGCACGTAAAAGGACGCCGTTTCGCCGATGTCCCGGCTTATCTGCTGAAGCAACGGCTCGATTACAGGTCCAACCTGAAATGATCGCTGATAGAGCGCCGCGAGGCGCAACGGTTGATGGCCAACCGCGTACTGTCCGTCGTCGAGCTTCCTGATGAACCCACCGTGCTCCAGCGCGCCCAGCAACCGCAGAACGGTGCTCTTGTAGAGGCCGGTTCTTCGAGAAAGCTCGGTCATCGTCAGCTTGTCGTCGGTCGGTCCGAACGAATTCAGGATCGCGAAGGCACGGTCCAATACGGCAACGCCGCTTGATGTGTCCGTCGCTTCGGTCAGCGCTGCCGATGGCGTAGGTGAGTCTTTGGCCACGTTCTTCCCCTAAATATGTGCTCGCTACTGTACGGTTTCACCTGACAGAACTCAAGTTCTAAAAATCGCGAATCGAGGGTTTACCAGCTTGCCGAGCTCTCTACCCAGCACTATAGTTCTTTCTAACAGAACAACGATCTATCAGATAGAACTATGGAGCGTGCCAAAGTGACCGATTCGACGGTGCTGATTAGCGAAGTAGGACCACGCGATGGCCTGCAAAGCATCAAAAGCGTGATGCCGACGTCCGCGAAACTCAGGTGGATTTCCGCGCTCGCGGCCACCGGATTGCGGGAAATCGAGGTCGGCTCGTTCGTGCCGGCGAAGCTTCTGCCGCAGATGGCCGACATCCGCGAAGTCGTGGCTCACGCGCTGTCCATTCCCGGTTTGCGTGTCGCCGTACTCGCGCCCAACCTGCGCGGCTGTCAGAACGCGTTCGAGGCAGGCGTGCACAAAGTGACGCTGCCGGTTTCCGTGACAAACGAGCACGCGATGGCCAACATCCGCAAGACCACGGCGCAGCTCATCGAAGAAGTGCGCGAGATCGTGGCTCTGCGCGACGCGCAGTTTCCGGACATCGAAATCGAGGCGGGCGTTTCGGTTGCGTTCGGCTGCACCATCGCGGGCACCGTCACGGACGACCAGACCATACGCATGTGTGCGGCCATGGCCGAATGCGGCGTCGATGAAATCGGTCTGTCGGACACGAGCGGCTATGCGAATCCTGCGCAGGTTCGGCGCCTGTTCCGCCGCCTTGAGACGGAGTTCGGCGATAAAGCGGGCGGGGCGCATTTCCACAACACGCGGGGCCAGGGTCTGGCGAATGTCGTCGCGGCGCTCGACGCCGGTGTGACGACCATTGATGCGAGTCAGGCGGGTTTGGGCGGCTGTCCGTATGCGCCGGGCGCGACCGGCAACATCGTCACGGAGGACCTGGTTTTCCTGCTTGAGTCGATGGGCTACGACACCGGCGTCGATGTGGATGCACTCATCGCGGCCCGATCCATTCTCGCCGACGCGTTGCCCGGCGAAGCGCTCTACGGGCACGTCCCGGACGCGGGCTTGCCGAAGGGCTTCACCTATGCAAACGGCCGCTCACCGAGCGCGCCGCAACCCGAAGGATGCCTCCTGGGAGTCGCGCAATGAGCGAAGCTGCAAACAATCAGTCGTTGCCGTACAGCGGCGTGCGCGTCGTCGAAATGACGCACATGGTCATGGGGCCGACCTGCGGCATGGTGCTCGCGGATCTGGGCGCCGACGTCATCAAAGTCGAGCCGATCAATGGCGATAGCACGCGTGCGCTTCGCGGTTCGGGCGCGGGCTTCTTCGGCACGTTCAATCGGAACAAGAAAAGTATCGCGGTCGATGTGAAGCACGCGCGCGGCGTCGAAATCGTCCACAAGCTGCTTGCCGGCGCCGATGTCTTCAGCGAGAACTTCAAGTCCGGCACGATGGATAAGCTCGGACTCGGTTACAGTGCGCTGTCGAAGCTGAATCCACGCCTTATCTATGTCTCGCATAAAGGCTTTCTGCCGGGTCCGTACGACCATCGGACGGCGCTCGACGAAGTCGTGCAGATGATGGGCGGGCTCGCGTACATGACCGGTCCCGAAGGTCGGCCGCTGCGCGCCGGCACGAGCGTCAACGACATCATGGGCGGGATGTTCGGCGCAATCGGCACGATGGCCGCGCTCGCGCAGCGTGAGCGCACCGGCCGGGGACAAGAAGTCCAGAGCGCGCTGTTTGAAAACAACGTGTTTTTAGTCGCGCAGCACATGATGCAGTTTGCGGTGACCGGCAAGGCCGCAGCGCCGATGCCGAGCCGCATTTCGGCCTGGGCCGTCTACGACGTCTTCTCGGTCAAGAACGGCGAACAGATCTTCCTGGCCGTCGTCTCGGATACGCAATGGGCGATCTTCTGCGATGCGTTCGGCCTCGCGGAACTGAAGTCCGACGCGCGCATCGCGACGAACAATCAGCGCGTCCAGGCGCGAGACTGGCTGCTGCCGCTGTTGCGCCAGCACATGGAGGCGTTCACCGCTGCCGAGATCAGCGCGGTGTTCGAGCGTGCCGGTCTGCCGTACGCGCCGATCACCAAGCCGCAAGACCTGTTCGATGACGAGCATCTTCTCGCCACGGGCGGTCTCGCCGATGTCACGTTGCCAGCCGATGCGAGCGGCGCGGGTCAGCCCGTCGCGACCCGAACGGCCTTGTTGCCGCTGACGCTTGGAGGCGAGCGGCTTCGGCTGCGCGCGGCGCCGCCGTCCCTCGGACAAGACACGAGAACCCTGCTTCACGAGGCCGGTTATTCGGCAGAAGACGTGAGGCAGTTGACGCAAGCCGGCGTCGTCCGATGCGGCGAACACCAGCCCGACGATGCACTGGATGCATCGGCCAACGAGATTGCGAGCGCCTGAACACTACACAGATAAAGCACCATGGCCGCGCGGTTCCGTCCGCGCACGGCCGCGATGTGTCCGGAGACAAAACATGACATCCCTTTCCTCGAACCTGACGGGCGACAGCCCGGCGATATCGACGCTCGAACAACAGGCGGTCAGAAAGGCCGCGTGGCGATTCATTCCGATCCTCGCGCTCGCGTATTTCTTCAACTACCTCGATCGCACGAGTGTCGGCTTCGCCGCGCTGACGATGAACCGCGACCTCGGACTGACCGCGACGCAATTCGGCTGGGGCGCGGGGATCATGTTCGCCGGCTATTGCATCTGCGAAGTGCCGAGCAACCTCGCGCTGTATCGCTTCGGCGCGCGCCGATGGCTCGCGCGAATCATGATCACGTGGGGATTCTTCGCTGCGGCGACCGCGCTCGCGACAGGGCCGACCAGCCTCTACGCGATCCGGCTGCTGCTCGGCATCGGCGAAGCGGGATTCTTTCCGGGCGTGATCTTCTTCCTCGCCGTATGGTTTCCTGCGAGCTATCGGACTCGGGTGCTGGCGTGGTTCACCGTGTCGACGCCGTTGTCGTCGTTCGTCGGCGGACCGCTCTCCGCGTGGCTGCTGAAGCTGGACGGCATGCTTGGACTCGCCGGCTGGCAGTGGATGTTCATCGTCGAGGGACTGCCTGCCTGCGTGCTCGGCGTCTTCGTGCTGAAGCTGCTCGCTGACAAGCCGGCGGATGCCAAGTGGCTGTCGGCTGAAGAGCGGCAAGCGCTCCAGGTCGCGTTTGATCGCGAAGGCCAGGCTGGCCAGAAGAAAAAGAATTTCGCGGCGGCCCTCAAAGACGCTCGCATGTACATCCTCGCGATGATTTCGTTCGGCTTCACGATGGGCTCGTATGGCATCGGCATCTGGCTGCCGCAGATGCTCAAGGCGCATGGCATGAGCGTCATCGAAACAGGCTGGATTTCGGCGATTCCGTATTTCTTCGCCACGATCGCACTGCTCTGGTGGGCTCAGCGCGTCGATCGCCGGGGCGGCCATATCGCGAATCTGGCGGCGGGGCTTTTCATCGGCGCGGTGGCGCTGAGCGTGTCCACGTACTTTCAGCAACTGCTTCCGGCGATGATCGGCATCACGCTTGCGCTTATCGGCACCATCGCGGGCCGCACCATCTTCTACACTCTTCCGGCGCGCTTTCTTTCCGGACAGGCCGCAGCGGGCGGACTTGCGCTCATTAACTCGATCGGCGCGCTGGGCGGTTTTGCCGGGCCCTATCTCGTCGGCTATCTGAAGGACAGTTTCGGGACGTTCTCGGCAGGCATGATCGGGTTGTCCGTCGTGCTGGGCATCACGACCTTGCTCACGCTGTCGCTCTTCGCGTTCAACCGGGGAGAGTGAGCATGCACGGTCTTCGTTCGTCGAATCGCCGCCGTATTCTTCGCGCGGCGGCTGCGTCGATTCTGATTCCCGCGATGACGCAGCGGCCGGGATTGGCAAAGGAGGAATGCAGAACCATGTCTTCATCGAGCAATTACCTTCCCGTGCGCGCCGATTGGCTCGCGTCCGGTACCGAGCCCGCGCTCGAACCCGATATCCCGATCATCGATGCGCACCATCACTTTTACGAGCGTCCGGGCTGGACCTACATGCTCGATCAGTATCTCGACGATGCGACGTCCGGGCACAACATCACGGCATCGGTTTATATGCAGGCGCTGACGCGGTATCGTCCGTCCGGGCCGGAAGCGCTGAAGCCCGCCGGGGAAATCGAGTACGTTGCCGATGTCACCGCGCCTTTGCAAAAGGGCAAGCCGCAGGTCGCGAAGGGCATGGTTGGCTACGCGGACCTTCGCCGTGGCGCGGCGGTCCGTGATGTTCTCGAAGCCGAACTCGAGGCGGGCGATGGGCGCTTTCGCGGCGTTCGGCATCTCGTGACTTACGACCCGGACACGACGCTCGCCAATCCGCTGACCGCCGCGCCACGCGGACTGCTGCTTGACAAGGACTATCGCGCGGGGTTCGCGCAACTGGGGCCGTTGGGACTGTCGTACGACGCTTGGCTGTTTTTCCCGCAGTTGCCGGAGTTGTACGACCTGGCAAAGCGCTATCCGGACACGCCCATCGTCATCAATCACTGCGGTGGCGTGGTGAGAATCGCGAGCTATCAGGATCATCGCAAGGAAGTGTTCGAACGCTGGTCGCGATCAATGCGCGAGTTGGCGCAGTTGCCCAACGTCTATGTGAAAGTGGGCGGGCTGGGCATGCGCATCAACGGATTCGACTTCGAGCAAGGCGAACGGCCGCCGTCCTCCGAGCAACTGGCCGAAGCCTGGACGCCGTGGATGATGACGTGCATCGAGGCCTTCGGTCCGAACCGCTGCATGTTCGAAAGCAATTTCCCTGTGGACAAGGGTTCGTACCCGTACAGCAATGGCTGGAACGCGTTCAAGCGCATGACCGCGCGGGCCAGTGCAGATGAACGCGCGGCGCTGTTCCGGGGAACGGTGGAGAAGGTCTACCGGCTTGCTTAAGCCATCTTGGGCAGGCCAAGTCTGCACAATCGCAGCTCAACGGCCAGAACACGCGATGACCGGAACGTTAGTCTGATGGAGCCTTAGCCGGTCAAGTCGGCCGCTACCAGCCATTCGGCGGTATGACAACGCTGGTATCGAAATGGCGAGATTAGTTCCACAAGAGACATCCGACAACTTGCGCGTCGAATGACGGAAGGGGGTCTATTTCGTTGAAAAACCCGGTTATCGCCCATGGGCGCGCATGTCTGGGCGTGCAATCGACGCGCTCAGGGCT
>NZ_JALQDB010000026.1:0-108715 GCF_023631465.1 Caballeronia sp. GAWG1-1 | reverse complement strand
TGAAAGATCCTCAAACCGCTACCCGCTGAAAAGCGGGTTGCCTTAACTGCCTCAAACACAAAAAATCTGACAGTCCCACGAATGCTCGCATTTCGAAGATACCTTTGCAACTGTTGATTATAAATCCATCTACTATGGTCAATTCATGGCACAGAGACTCGCAATTGAAGAACCAAACATGGCGATTAAAAATGCGGATAATATTGCATGGTACGTTTGCAGCGCTGACGAGTAGCATTATGCTTGGCTTGCTTTTGCACACTGAGAACGCAGACGCTTGCAGTTTCTCGATGCAATATGCCGCCAAGATTGAACCGAACGACGCGACTATCTCCAATCTTGATCGCGTGGAAATAGCGAAGCTCTTCATCGACGCAAAGAACAGTGCTGCTAGAAATGGAGCCGTTGTTGTCTATGGCTTCATCGAGGCTGATCGGCCAAGCGCACGTGCAATTGCGAACATGCGAGTAGACTCTGCAATCGCATATCTACGGCAACTAGGTGTATCGGACGCAAGGCTAAACAGAGATGTTGAGCAGTTGAAGGGAGAAGCGACAGTTCCTTCTTCAGAGCGCGATCGATTGCTCATCGAGTTCCTGCCTGGCGAAAACCCTTGCGGTTAAACTTTCGCCAGCGGTGTAGAAGCCCAGGTCCACTCAAGCCCGCTTTCGAGCGGGCTTCTCTATTGCCATCCTGCTTCGTCTTCTTCCAGGCCCGCCCGTTGGTCTAGTTGCGGAGTTCAACGATGCCCTCCGTTTCGGTTTCGATGATCTCAATGTCCCGATGGCAAGATCGTATCGTTCAACGCTGCTTGCGGGGCATTTGTTTTGTTTTTCAGGCGGCGAGAGACACGCGCGGCGAGGCAGCGCACGTTTGCGCGCCGGATACTAGAACGCGCACTTTTGCCGTAAGTAAGGCGTTCTGCATAATGCGGGATTGGAGCGCTTATGCCGACTCTAGAGTATCTACGATCATTCACGAAGCAACGCATTTGTGGACACCATGGTAACGCTCGATGGAGAGTATGTTTAACACCCCGCGTTATGTACGTGGGAACCGAACCATTCCCAATTTATGCTTTCTCAGCTGCCTATGCGGCAGCAAACGACGCCGCCCTCGCAGCTAACCGCGCATCCGATTTCTCAGCTGCCTACGCGGCAGCAAACTTCCAGTCAGCCGGATACCGCGCTCGATTCTCATTTCTCAGCTGCCTACGCGGCAGCAAACGTTGAAATCGCGGCACATCACCGCGGCTGGATTTTCTCAGCTGCCTACGCTGCAGCAAACTCCAATGGAATCTGAGGAGTGCAGCAAGTCATTTTCTCAGCTGCCTACGCGGCAGCAAACACAACCCGCGCAAATCGCGCACTGCAAGTTTCTTTTCTCAGCTGCCTACGCGGCAGCAAACCGTTCCGATGGAATTTCAATTCGCGACATCGCGTTTCTCAGCTGCCTACGCGGCAGCAAACTTCCCGCTGTGCTGCACACGTGTGGGCGAAGTCGTTTCTCAGCTGCCTACGCGGCAGCAAACGCGGCGCGAAGTAACGCATGCATGACGTTCATTTTCTCAGCTGCCTACGCGGCAGCAAACCGTCATTGCGCGTTCTCCTGATTCGCTTGAGCTTTCTCAGCTGCCTACGCGGCAGCAAACCCTTCGGCTCAGCTTCGGTAGTCACGGACTCTTTTCTCAGCTGCCTACGCGGCAGCAAACTGCATTGGGATACCACGATAGATGATCCTGAGCTTTCTCAGCTGCCTACGCGGCAGCAAACATCGCCTTACGCACGCTTGCCGCGACGCTGTGTTTCTCAGCTGCCTACGCGGCAGCAAACGCAGTTAGCGGACCGTCGAACATGCGGCCGGTTTTCTCAGCTGCCTACGCGGCAGCAAACGACCGTGATCTCAGCTTTTGTAACGCCATACCGTTTCTCAGCTGCCTACGCGGCAGCAAACACCCAGCTCCACCACGACGGCATTTGCGACCTTTTCTCAGCTGCCTACGCGGCAGCAAACTTTGATCGAAACGTCGCATGTCTCGTTGTTGATTTCTCAGCTGCCTACGCGGCAGCAAACTCGACTCGTCGCTGCGCTTGAGCGACCGACGCTTTCTCAGCTGCCTACGCGGCAGCAAACAAGACCACCGCGACAATCATTCGTACCGTTGATTTCTCAGCTGCCTACGCGGCAGCAAACACAGACACGACGGTGCTCGAATACGTGACCGATTTCTCAGCTGCCTACGCGGCAGCAATCATCAACGCCGATCGTCGATCCATCGCGCCCGGTTTCTCAGCTGCCTACGCGGCAGCAAACCCAACGCGTCGCCTGGCGTGGCCAGATTTAAATTTCTCAGCTGCCTACGCGGCAGCAAACCGAAGAGAGAAGATTCCGGCAACGTCAAGACTTTTCTCAGCTGCCTACGCGGCAGCAAACATTAAGTCGATTCAGTCTGAGTATTCGAGCGATTTCTCAGCTGCCTACGCGGCAGCAAACACGACGCCGTGCGCGCGCATGCGTTCTGCATATTTCTCAGCTGCCTACGCGGCAGCAAACGCTACTTCGGTAGCGCTGAGTACGACCCAGACTTTCTCAGCTGCCTACGCGGCAGCAAACCTTGAACAACGCGCTCGGGAGATGGAATTCATTTTCTCAGCTGCCTGCGCGGCAGCAAACGTCGCAGGGTTGCGGGATTTATCGGCCGCAGTTTTCTCAGCTGCCTACGCGGCAGCAAACATCACGCGGCCGCGGTATCCTCGTCCTGCTTTCTCAGCTGCCTACGCGGCAGCAAACATACACGCGCAAGCGCAAATCATTGGCTCAAATTTTCTCAGCTGCCTACGCGGCAGCAAACAGTGAGCGGCGCTGGACAGGTGGGCAACACGTTTTTCTCAGCTGCCTACGCGGCAGCAAACGTTGTGATCGTCGCTGCGGCGCTTGTCAGCGCTTTCTCAGCTGCCTACGCGGCAGCAAACTCGCCGCATCCGAAGTGCAACACGTCGTCAACTTTCTCAGCTGCCTACGCGGCAGCAAACCTTCGTCGCGCAAATGTTGGGGGTCTGAAAATTTTCTCAGCTGCCTACGCGGCAGCAAACGAGCTCGATGCGGACAAGTCCAACGTCGCGGCTTTCTCAGCTGCCTACGCGGCAGCAAACTTATGGGCTTAGGTCGGCCGTGGCGCGAGTGCTTTCTCAGCTGCCTACGCGGCAGCAAACTCAAGCTATCGAGGTGAGCGATCTGCGGCGCGTTTCTCAGCTGCCTACGCGGCAGCAAACATCGTCGCGGACTATGCGCATGCGTGCCGAATTTTCTCAGCTGCCTACGCGGCAGCAAACTTCGGCACGTACAGCCAGCCTTCCCCAATAATTTTCTCAGCTGCCTACGCGGCAGCAAACGGCTCGCTCGCGTCCCGTGGACGCGACTGAGATTTCTCAGCTGCCTACGCGGCAGCAAACCCGAACTCAGCGCCCGCGCGAATGTTGCAATCTTTCTCAGCTGCCTACGCGGCAGCAAACGGCAATGTTTGGGACGGCATCAAAGACGCGAATTTCTCAGCTGCCTACGCGGCAGCAAACATTAAGACGTTCGGCGGCGAAAATCTTTCTGCCTTTCTCAGCTGCCTACGCGGCAGCAAACCGCGTCGCACGCGTGCATCAGTTTGGCGAAGTTTTCTCAGCTGCCTACGCGGCAGCAAACTCGCGATAGCGACGAGTGCAGCGAGTTGCGCGTTTCTCAGCTGCCTACGCGGCAGCAAACATTTGCACGCGCTGGTGTCTTCGCGTGTCGTATTTCTCAGCTGCCTACGCGGCAGCAAACATTTGCACGCGCTGGTGTCTTCGCGTGTCGTATTTCTCAGCTGCCTACGCGGCAGCAAACATTTGCACGCGCTGGTGTCTTCGCGTGTCGTATTTCTCAGCTGCCTACGCGGCAGCAAACATTTGCACGCGCTGGTGTCTTCGCGTGTCGTATTTCTCAGCTGCCTACGCGGCAGCAAACCAGGTCGTTGAAGTCGGTCGCGCCGTCCGGGCTTTCTCAGCTGCCTACGCGGCAGCAAACTCTACAAGCTCGTCGGCCCCGGCGGCGCGGCGTTTCTCAGCTGCCTACGCGGCAGCAAACGTTCCAAGGTGTAGCTCACGCCGCCATCGTCCTTTCTCAGCTGCCTACGCGGCAGCAAACTAGACGATCCAACTGCTATCCTCTTGATCCGTAAAAGAAAGACGCCACTACAGCCCAAGCCACCTAATTCTAAAGCCCAACCCTAAGTCATTGATAATTCAAGCAACGAAGAACCGCCTCAAAAAAAGGGTAACGCGCAACTACAAACAGCGGACTGGCGTACACACCACCTCAAACCGCGTACCCCGCTCCGTCGCGAAAGATTCTATCCCGCCGACACGCAAATCGAAGCCCACTTCCTCATTCGATCTCATATCGCATCGCCAGCGGCTCGCATCACAAAGCGACGATCCCAGCAGAAACAACAAGTCGGCATCCGCACTCCGACGACCAGCGTTTGCAGCCGCAAACACGCAACCTTGGGCGTCAAAGATGAATAACCCTATGCCAACTTCCATAGCGTCGCGCGCTCTTGACCGCCTCGTCTTCTAACTGACGCCGTCGATCACCAACTTGCCGCCGCCATCTCGAATACAACACGCGCACATCAACTAGTGGCATCCCAACGAATGCCACAGACAAGCGCACCGGCAAGCCGCGTCTAATGTACAAAAACATAGCGCCGTCGAATAAATTGCATGACGGTTGGTATAGTCAGCCTCCTGATTTTTGCATCGGAGATCGATCAACCATGTTCAAGCTTCTTACTGCGCTATTTGCCGGCGTCTTCATGTTGACTGCCTGCGCGCAGCCATCGTCATCGGCTGCGGGCGCAACGGTGGATCAACCTGCTTCGCGGATAGGACTGGCCAATCCGGCTTCCGTCAACTGCACTCGCCAAGGCGGAACGCTTCAGATCGTCGATACCGTCAATGGCCAGGTCGGAATGTGCCATTTCCCTGGGGGTCAGTCCTGCGAGGAATGGGCGCTACTTCGCGGCCAATGCTCGCCCGGTCAGAAATAACGCTGTACACACCGTGTATCGCAATAGGTCAGCAATCAGCGTTAGTTTGCAGATTCGCTGAATCGAACACAAGCTGCAGGTAACCGGCGATGACATTCGACACTGCATGCGCCAACGCAACCGCCTGCTTACGAACCCACTGCCGGACGATTTAGCACCTTCGAATCACGTTCGCAAGAACTTTGCGACTGTCATGAAACGTATTCGATGCCGTGACTTTTCTTGACCAATTAGATTGCGCTCCAATGCGAAAATCGCTCGCGCAGTAAAGGGCAATTGGCGCTCAAGAACTTCATTTAGAAAAAAGAAAATGATCAAACTTTCAAAGCTCGCATTCATTGCGGCTACCGCGATTATCACCGCATCAGCTTCGGCGCAGTCCGTACCGGCCACACGACAAGCCGTGAACGACAACTGGGTGAACGGTACGGGCGAGTACGTGTGGACGAACGGCACGAACGAACTCTGCTGGCGCGACGCATTTTGGACACCGGCTACGGCCAACGCAAAATGCGATGGGGCGCTGGTGTTAGCAGCCGTGCCACAGAGACCGACCGATGCACCGCCTAGTACAGCGCCTATTATTGGGAACACCAGATTTAGCTATCAGGCTGACGCGCTGTTCGACTTCGACAAGGCAGTTCTGAAGCCCGCTGGCAAGACCGCGCTCGACGATCTCGCGACGAAACTCGGCACGGTGAATCTGGAAGTGGTGGTTGCTACCGGCTACACCGACCGCCTCGGTTCGGACAAGTACAACAATCGTCTGTCGTTGCGTCGCGCGCAAGCTGTCAAGGCTTACCTCGTCAGCAAGGGCATCGACGCCAGCCATATTTACGCGGAAGGCAAGGGCAAGCGCAACCCGATCACCACGGGCTGCAACCAGAAGAACCGCAAGCAACTTATCGCCTGCCTCGCGCCGGATCGTCGCGTGGAAGTCGAAGTGGTTGGCACGCAGCGTCAGACGCAGCAGTAAGGGTTAGTCCATTTCAGATGCACATTGATGGGTACGACCGTGTGAGCAGTGCATCGCCACGCTGCCGCCAGTGCTGCATCTGACTTGCTTGTTATCTTTCGCTGGAATCTTGGCAGGCCGGCCATCCCCAAGACGCGGGTTTAGCCCGGCCCAATAGCGATAACGAAGAAAGTCAATCTCTCGACGAATGCAGCGCACTCGTCGCCGATTTCGTTCGATACTTTCTTCGTCCGTCGAAGAGCGTTTGAACAGACGCGATTTCGAAGACTCTTGAATCGCAACAAGCTCGAAGCGTAAGTGCTTCTTACAACAGGCTAGCGACAACCACCATTGGTGGGCACTTTGTCGCCATCCAACGACACACTGCGAACCAGCCGTCAAAACGAAACTGCCCGGCTTTCACCGGGCAGTTTTCGTCATCTACATAACCTCACTACTTCGCCAGAAACTCGATGCGGCGATTATGAAAGCGGCCGCTTTCCGTATCGTTGCTATCGACAGGCGTCGCTTCGCCATAGCCTTGCGCGTTCAGCATCGATCCCGACACGCCGTGTGCGACGAGATATGAGCGCACTGCTTGCGCACGCTGACGTGACAGTGCCAGGTTCATCGCCGGCGTGCCCACGTTGTCCGAATAGCCCGCCACTTCGAGTTGGACGGCCTTGTTGCTCTTCGCGCACGTCTTCAGCACCTTCGCCGACTGACGCAGATCTTCTGCTGCCGTGACCGGCACCATCGACTTGCCCGTCGCGAAATTGATGACTTGCAGGTTGAGCAGCTTCGCCACGTCGGCATTCGCGCACGATGCGTTCGCGCCAAAGAAGCCCTTCACCGCATCACGGAATGACTGCGTCGCGCTCGCGACGGCCTGCTGCACGTTGAACACACTAATGTCGTAGCCCGAGCCGAACAGCGCCTTGAGCTTGTCGAGCCAGCCTGCCTTCACATCGGCAACCGAACCACCCAGTTCGACGTGCGACCCGACGACCTTCACTTCAGCGCCCGGCACGGCCATCAGCGGCAGCAGGCCGTCGAGGTGAGTCAGCCAGTCTGCCGGCTTCGTTGCCAGATCGACAGTGATGTTGGCTGTGAACTTGCCTTCGCCGAATTTCTTCGTCAGGGCGTCGAGCAACTGCGCCTTCTCGGCTTCGCTGCCAACCGTCGCCGTGACCGTCGGCATCCCGGTGATATCGACCGTGAACGACACGCGCGCGTCCTGCGTCGCCGCGGGCGCCGACGCTGCAACGGCAGCCGAAGCGTCCGAGGCGTTCGCTACGAAGGCGGCCGAAGCATCAACCGGTGCAGACGCAACGGCGGGAGTCGAAGCAACGGCCGCGTTACTGGCCGGTTCAGCGCGTGCAACCGGCGCAGTCGAGCTTTCGCTGTTGCACGAACGCAGCGCGAAAATTGCGAGCACGAGCGCGGCAAGCGCGAGCAACCACCACAGCCACGCATGCGAGCGCTTGTGCGTCGGCTTTTTGCGTTCTTGTTTGACTTGCGCCAAGATGGTTCGGGCCGGCAGCGGAGCCGGTTCGGGTTGCGGATGCTCGAAATGTGCCGACACATCCTTGAGCTTCGACAGAATCGCCGCGCCGAACGTGGTCACGGTTCCAAGTCCGAGCACGCTCGCGATGTGATCCGTCAGGTGCGCATAAACCTCCGGCAACTGATGCCCGAGCAGCGTAGGCAGTTGCACGACCGACCCACGCGCTTGGGTGAAGTGCTGCTTCAGGATGCCCATCAAGGCTGCACCGACCACGCCGCACAACGAAAGGCTCGCCGATGGCGACGTGCCGCAATGCCGCGCAATGGCTTCGGCCAGTGCGTTGGTGTCCGCACCCGTCGCCTTGCCGATCAATTCGCGACCGCCGGCTTCGAATGCCGCCAGCTTCGCCGGGCTTGCGATCGACTGAGAGATCTGGCTGGCAATCTGACCGTTCGCCTCGGGCGACACGATTGCCGCAAAAACGTGGCGCGCACCTTCGGTCGTGCTGGCGCGGTTTGTAAGGGCCGCGACGAGCGCCGGGGCTGCTTTACTCGTTACCTGGCTTATTAGGTCAGGCTCGATTCCGAGTTCTGCGGAAAGAGTATTGATGACGTCGCCGTTCAAAACCGTTTCCAGGATTTGAAAAATATTGATGCTCATTGCAAATAACCTTGAAGTGCAAACTACTTGATATACAGACGTGACACTTGACACGTCCTTAATACGTCTCCGCTATTTTTTAAGATGTCGGATTGCGAGTGAAATCGCTGGGGTTGAATCAATGGGAAGCGTAAGTACGACTTGGCGACTAGGCGGCCTCTTGGCTTCTGGCAAAGCCAACCACATGATTTAGTGACTAAAATTAATGGCGATCCGGATGCGGCTTGAAACTTTTATACCGCGATTGGAGGAGCATGCGGGTAAATCGAATGATTGACTCGTGAGGAGTCGAGTTCCTGATTGCGCTTCGACAACTACCGACCTCTCTCTGACAGCGCGCGGATTATACACACCGCCGGGAGAAGGCGGTCTGGCAGCATTGGACCCGAAAATCCTCTATGTGGTGGTGCGCCTTGCTTTCAGCCATCGATGTCGTAGATCGTGCGTTTTATCGTGTTTTTAAGAATTCGAGCCGGACGCGCATTTATCTCAAATTTCTCTGACTTGTCTGATAGGGGTAGAGCCGACGCATCCGTACTATCTCAAAAACGCGTGCTAATTGCTGGGAGAAAGAGATGGCTTCAATCAAATTGGGCTCGAAAAACGATCTGTATATCGTGATGCGGCGCGGCTCGCTGCGCACGATCGTTGGCTCGGCGGGATCGGCGGTCGCGTTTGCGCTGGCCGCCGGGCTCGCGCTCGGGCACTACGGTCTCCAGCCGCTACATGCTCGCCACGGGTCCGAAGGGTCCTCCATTGCCGACGCTGCTCCAGCGCAATCTCCCTATGCGGCCGCCGAATTCACGCGGCTGCAGGCCGCTAGTGCTTCGCTGAATGCGCGCGCCGAGCGCCTCACCAATCAGCTGGACAGTTTGAGCGCATTGAACCAGCGCCTGCGCGCGCAGCCGCGTGCGCCTGCCATCCGGGCGGCGGCGACATCAACGCGCCGGTCTGGCAGCGATGCGGCGGGCGGTCCCGAACTGCCGCCACGACCTTGTCGAACGAGCGAGGTGCAGGCGGACGCGCAAGTCATCCGCGGCGAACTCGACTGCGTCTCGGCGACACTTACGACGCTCGAACAGCGCGCGGCACGGCACGAAACGGCGTGGGAGGCTTTTCCGGACCGCCGTCCGCTCGTGCTCGGGCGCACCAGTTCGCCGTTTGGCAACCGCCTGGACCCTTTCACGCATCACCTCAGTTTCCACCCCGGCATGGACCTGGTCGCGCCGACGGGCACAGCAATACTCGCGGCCGCCGGCGGTCGCGTGATCCACGCCGGACCGATGCCGGGCTACGGCAACGCGGTCGAGATCGATCATGGGAACGGCATTTTCACGCTCTACGGTCACGCATCGAAGGTCGAGGTGCGCGTCGGGCAGAAGGTGCTGCCGCGCGAGCCGATCGCCAAGGTTGGTTCTACCGGTCGCTCGACGGGTCCGCATCTTCATTTCGAGGTCCGGGTGCATGGCGAACCGGTCAACCCGGCGGACTATCTTTCGCTGTCTTCGAGCAACGCGGATGCATGAGGTGATGGGCGCGTTGACGGCTTGTCTGCGCGTGCGTGAGCTTCGGCCAGTCTTCGTCGGTAAGGCGGCCGGTCGCATTCTGTGTTGAGCCAGCCGGCTGCGGGGATTGCGAGTCGTCGAAGCGATTAAGGAGAGCAACCGGGCGAGGCAAGGTGAAACGGCCCGTCGGAGAGAAAATGCTGGTGGGCCGGGTGGGGCTCGAACCCACTATCGGTCGATTATGAGTCGACAGCTTATACCAGTTAAGCTTCCGGCCCTTTTGAAAGCAGAGGGCAAAAAGAAAGCGCCATGGCGGCGCTTTCTCTAATACAAACGTTGCGCGACAACTGAAGGTTTGCGAGTTTGCCTCACAACGCCTTCCATTACAAGCCCATTGATCCGATCAGTTCCCTTCCAGGAATGACTTGAGCTTGTCCGAACGGCTAGGATGCCGCAGCTTGCGCAACGCCTTCGCCTCGATTTGCCGAATCCGCTCACGCGTCACGTCGAATTGCTTGCCGACTTCTTCCAGCGTGTGGTCCGTACTCATCTCGATGCCAAAGCGCATCCGCAACACTTTTGCCTCGCGCGGCGTCAACGAATCAAGCACGTCCTTCACGACATCGCGCATGCTGGCATGCAGCGCGGCATCGGAGGGAGCCACCGTGTTCGTATCTTCGATGAAGTCGCCAAGATGCGAATCGTCGTCGTCGCCGATCGGCGTTTCCATGGAGATCGGCTCCTTCGCGATCTTCATAATCTTGCGGATCTTGTCCTCCGGCATCTCCATCTTCTCGGCCAGCGTCGCCGGGTCCGGTTCCAGCCCGGTTTCCTGCAGAATCTGCCGCGAGATGCGGTTCATCTTGTTGATCGTTTCGATCATGTGAACCGGAATGCGGATGGTGCGCGCCTGGTCCGCAATCGAGCGCGTGATGGCCTGACGAATCCACCATGTCGCGTATGTCGAAAACTTGTAGCCGCGCCGATATTCGAACTTGTCCACCGCCTTCATCAGTCCGATATTGCCTTCCTGAATCAGGTCGAGGAACTGCAAGCCACGGTTCGTGTACTTCTTCGCAATCGAAATCACGAGACGCAGATTCGCCTCGGTCATCTCGCGCTTCGCCTGACGCGCCTTCAGTTCACCCGCCGCCATCTGACGGTTGGTTTCCTTCAGGTCCTTGAGCGGTAACACGACGCGCGCCTGAAGGTCCAAGAGACGCTGCTGCTGCTCGCGAATAGCAGGGATATTGCGCTCGAGCACGGCGCTGTAGTCGTGCCCTTCGGCCACTACTTTGTCGCCCCACTCCAGATCCGTCTCGCTGCCCGGAAAGCGCGTGATGAACTCCGCGCGCGGCATGCCGCACTTGTCGACGACCGTGTGCAGAATCTGCCGCTCGACCTGGCGCACTTCGTCCACTTGCGCGCGCAGCGTGTCGCACAGACGCTCGACGGTACGCGCGGTGAAGCGGATGCTCATGAGTTCGGTCTGAATGGCTTCCTGCGCCTTCAGATAGGCCTTCGACTTGTAGCCTTCCTTCTCGTAGGCGCGCCGCATCTTGTCGAACCATTCGCTGATGAGCGAGAACTTTTCGAGCGACTGACGCTTGAGCGCTTCGAGTTGGGCGGCGTTCGCGCTGGCTTGCGCCGCGCCATCGTCGTCGTCCTCTTCCTCGTCGCTTTCCTCGTCCGATTGCTGCTCTACGTCCTCGGTCTCTATCGCTTCGGCTTCCTGTTCGGAAAAACCGTCGGTGTCTTCCGCGTTCGGGTCGATGAGGCCATCCACCAGTTCGTCGACGCGCGTCTCCTCGTTCTGCACACGCTCGGCCATCGCGAGAATGTCGGCAATGGTCGTCGGGCATGCGGAGATCGCCATGACCATGTGCTTGAGGCCGTCTTCGATACGCTTCGCGATCTCGATTTCGCCCTCGCGCGTCAGCAACTCGACCGTGCCCATTTCGCGCATGTACATGCGCACCGGGTCGGTCGTTCGGCCGAATTCGGAGTCGACGGTGGAGAGCGCGACTTCGGCTTCTTCCTCGACTTCATCGTCGGAAGAAGCGTTCGGCGCGTTGTCGTTCAGAAGGAGCGTTTCGGCATCCGGCGCCTGCTCGTACACCGCCACGCCCATGTCATTGAACGTGCTGATGATGCCTTCGATCGCCTCGGTTTCCGTGAAGTTATCGGGCAGGTGATCGTTGATTTCGGCATACGTGAGGAAACCGCGCTCCTTGCCGAGTTTGATGAGCGCGCGAAGCTTCGAGCGGCGCTCCTCGATCTCCTCGACAGTGCCGGGCGCGCTCGACGCGAACGCGTCCTTCAGAAGCGCCTTTTCCTTCGCACGGCGGTCGCGAGCCTTGGCCTTTTCGACCTTCGCCGCAGGCGCGGCGGTGGGCTCCGCAGTTTGCGTTGCGTCGTCTTCGACGGGTACATCGTTCAGCTTTTTCGTCATGGAGTTCGCCATACAGGCTTTAGTCTCGACTCGCGGCTGCTGGACAACAGCCGATGGAACCGTAAATACCAAATGCGCACGCTGCATCGTCCTGCGTGCCCTGCCCGGGGCGCCATCGCGGTTGAATCCGTCGCGGTTCATCACGGCGAATTCGTCATACGCCCTTCACCACGATAGCAGCCGCTTCCCTTGCGCCCGTCTGTACGTCGGCGTGCTTTCCTGTCCGTTTCGTGTCGGAGCAATGCTCAAACGCGTGCTGCGCACCGCTTTTACATGAGTCCCACAGCCGATTCGGCCAGCGCCTTGCTGCAACTTCCCTGCTTCCTTCGCTAACTATTCCACGCACCAATGAAGGGATTTCACCCTTCGAAACGGGAGAGGAATTGACAAAAAGCAACTACTTTTTAACATTTTATTATAGCATCTCGCTATCCGGCTTCAGGGCTAGCCGCCCGTCCCGCCTTGATCTGCGCGATCTTCGCCGAAAGCTCCGAGAACTCCGCCACCTCTTCCGGCGAAAGTCCCGGCTGCCGCGCCAGCAAATCCAGCCGCGCGCGATAACTGTCGTGTTGCAATTTCAGTACCGTCGCCTGCAACTCTTCGGCGAGCAGGCGTTTCTGCTCTTCCACACGCTGCGCGGCGTCCTCGTCGGACGGATCGCGCATCAGTAAATCCCGCACGTTTTCATCATAGGCGAGAATTTCCTGGAAGATATCCTCGTAGGTGGGCGCGTTTGCTGCATTTCTCAAGATGTCTGAAAGCATCTGAAATTCCGCGCTCGCGCCCAGTTCGCGCGCATGCGCGATGACTTCGCTGAACAGTTCGCCATGCTCGGTCATGGTGACGAGCGTGCGTTCGCTGATTCGATCGAGCGATGCCGCGATGCCCGGATACATCACCAGATTGCGTAGCGCGCGCTGTTCCTGACCCGTGACACGCCGGCGTTCGCTTCTAGGCACCATCGCGCGGGCGACAGCGGCGGCACGCGAGTCGATGTCGCAAAGCGCGGCGATTTCCGTGAACGGCGTAGCGAGGCGGTCGGCCAGCATATGCAGAATCTGCACGCGCAACGCGTTGGCGGGCAGCGCCTGCAACAGCGGCTTCGCGTCGAACAGGGCCTTCGCGCGGCCTTCGGGCTGGTCGAGTTCCTTGTCGTTTAGCACCTCGTTGAGCAGAAATTGCGACAGCGGCATTGCGCGGTCGACTTGCTCACCAAAACCGTCGGCGCCGAATTCGCGCACATAGCTGTCCGGATCGTGCTCTTTCGGTAGAAACAGAAATTTTATCGTGCGGTTGTCCGCTGCGTGCGGCAGCGCGGCTTCGAGTGCGCGGCGCGCGGCGCGCCGGCCGGCGGAGTCGCCGTCGAAGCTGAAGACCACCGTTTCCGTCTGTCGAAAAAGCTTCTGTACGTGGACCGGCGTGCAAGCCGTGCCGAGCGTGGCGACGGCGTTCGCGAAACCTAGCTGCGCAAGCGCGACCACGTCCATATAACCTTCGACGACGAGCGCATAACCCAGTTCACGAATGGCAAGACGCGCCTCGAAAAGGCCGTAAAGCTCGCTGCCTTTGCTGAATAAAGGCGTTTCCGGCGAATTCAGATACTTCGGTTCGCCGCTGTCCAGCACGCGTCCGCCGAAGCCAATGACGTTGCCTTTCACATTTCGAATAGGGAACATCACACGTTCGCGGAAGCGGTCGTAGCGGCGCGCTTGTCCTTGCGCGTCGGTTTTTTCGCTGACGATTACGAGCCCTGCTTCCACCAGATTTTCATGGCGATAATCGGGGAACGCGCTTTCGAGATTCTGCCAGCCGTCGGGCGCGTAGCCCAAGCCGAAGCGCGCCGCGATCTCGCCAGTCAAGCCGCGCTTTTTCAGATAACCGATGGCGTTAGGCGCGCCGCGCAACTGTTTGCGATAGAAGTCGCAGGCGGTCTGCATGACCTCGGTGAGCGCGACGCTGACGGCCTTGCTCGGCGCGTTGGCATAGGCGTCACCGCCCGCGCCACCCGCGCCGCCGCGAAACGACGGCTCCTGCGGCACGGTCAGACCCGCCGACTGCGCGAGGTCCTTCACGGCCTCGGGAAACGTCAGCCCCGTATGCTCCATCAAAAAACCGATGGCCGTGCCATGCGCGCCGCAGCCGAAGCAGTGATAGAACTGCTTGGTCGGACTGACCGTAAACGACGGGCTCTTTTCGTTATGGAACGGACACAAACCCATGAAGTTCGCGCCGCCCTTCTTCAATTGGACGTAACGGCCCACCACGTCGACGATATCGACGCGGTTGAGCAGATCCTGCAGGAAAGCGTGCGGTATCAACGTAGGCGAACGCCGCTGATTACTTGGCGAGCGCGGACTTGACCTGCGCGGAAACGGCCGTCATATCCGCCTTGCCCGCGAGCTTCGGTTTCAGCGCGCCCATGACCTTGCCCATGTCTTGCGGGCCGGCTGCGCCCGTCGCGGCGATGGCGGCCTCGACTTCAGCGGCGATGGCATCGGCGGAAAGCTGTTCGGGCATGTACGCCGCGAGCACGGCGAGTTCGGCGTTTTCCTTCGCCACGAGATCGTCGCGGCTGGCCGCTTGAAACTGGCTGATGGAGTCCTTGCGCTGCTTGATCATCTTGTCGACGACGGCGACGACGGCCGTGTCGTCGAGCGTGATGCGCTCATCGACTTCTCGCTGCTTGATGGCTGCGAGCAGCAGGCGAATGGTGCCGAGGCGCTCGGTTTCGCGCGCGCGCATGGCATTTTTCATGTCGTCGTTGATCTGATCCTTGAGGCTCATCGTTCACCCGGTGCAATTGCGAAATTCGCGATATTGAAAACCCGGCTGGCGCGACGCGTGCCCGTGCGGCTCCCGACCCTTTCCGCTAAAGCAAAAACCCGCTTGGGAATGCTTCCTCAAGCGGGACTTTGAGCGAGGCCGTTGAAACCGCGGCGAAGCTTGAGGCCATCGTGACGTCAGCCGGAGCGAAAGAATCCGTGCCCGAACGCGCGTTTCGAGGCGCCTTCGAACAACTACGGAATCCTCCGATAACCGTTCGAGTATAGCAGGCGCGATGGCGTTTCGAGACCGCGCCACGGCGGCCGGAACGCCCCGTCTCAGGCGTGCGCGAACTCCGCCGCGGCCTTGCCCGCCGCGACGCCGGAAGCCCACGCCCATTGGAAGTTGTAGCCGCCGAGCCAGCCCGTCACATCGACGGCCTCGCCGATGAAATACAAGCCCGCGACGCGCTCGCTCATCATCGTCGTGGACGAGAGTTCGCGGGTATCGACGCCGCCGCGCGTGACTTCGGCCTTGCGATAACCTTCGGTGCCGCTCGGCGTGATCGTCCAGTCCGACAACGACGCGCCAAGGCCCTTGAGCGTGCGGTCGGGGAGATCGGCGAGGCGGGCATCGACGGAAACATGCTGCGCTTCGAGCCACGCGTGCGCGAGCCGTGCGGGAACGTGGTCCGCGAGAAAGTTGCCTATTTGTTTCTTCGATCCCGCCTTGGCTTCGAGCAGGAGTTCGGTGGCGTCGGCGTCGGGCAGGAGATCGACGTGGATCGGCTCCGACGTATTCCAGAAACTCGAAATCTGGAGCACGCCCGGACCGGACAGCCCGCGATGCGTCAGCAGCAAGTCCTCGTCGAATTCACCTCGCGTCTTGCCCTTGCCCGTGCCGATGCGAACCGGCAGCGACAGCCCCGACAACGCCGCGAACGGCGCCCAGTCGGCGGACGTGAAAGTGAGCGGCACGAGCGCGGGAAGCGTTTCGACTAGCTTGTGGCCGAACTGTTTCGCCACGCGATACCCAAAATCCGTCGCTCCGATCTTCGGAATGGACAAGCCGCCCGTCGCGATGACGAGCGCGGCCGCGTCGATTGCACCCGCCGAGGTGTCGAGCGTGAAGCGCGCGCCGTCGTGCCGGATCTCGTGGACGCTCACCGGGCGCCGCCACGCGACGCTGCCGGCATCGCACTCGCTTTTGAGCACGTCGATGATGGTTTCGCTCGAATCGTCGCAAAAAAGCTGGCCTTTGTGCTTTTGATGCCATTTCACGCGGTACTGCTTCAAGAGCGCGAGAAAGTCGCGCGGCGTGTAGCGCGCGAGCGCGGAGCGGCAAAAATGCGGATTCGCCGACAAAAAGTTTGCCGGCTGCGCGTTGAGATTGGTGAAGTTGCAGCGGCCGCCGCCCGAGATACGGATTTTTTCGGCGAGACGCTCGGCGTGGTCGATCAGCACGACGCGACGCCCCGACTGGGCGGCGACTGCCGCGCACATCATGCCGGCCGCGCCCGCGCCGATCACGGCGATATCGAAGGATTCCATGGCGCGCATTGTAACTGGGGGGCGTCGTTACACTGCTATACTTTTCTGTTCCCTTCAAGCGCTCAACCCATGCTAGTTCTCGGCATAGAAAGCTCCTGCGACGAAACCGGCCTCGCCCTCTACGACACGGAGCGCGGCCTCCTCTCGCACGCCCTGCATTCGCAGATCGCGATGCATCGCGAGTACGGCGGCGTGGTGCCCGAACTGGCTTCGCGGGATCACATCCGCCGGGCGCTGCCGCTCCTCGAACAAGTCATGGCCGAGGCCCACGCTGCGCGCGCCGACATCGATGCCATCGCGTTCACGCAAGGTCCGGGGCTCGCGGGCGCGCTGCTGGTGGGCGCGAGCATCGCCAATGCGCTGGCGATGGCATGGGACAAACCCACTGTCGGCATCCATCATCTCGAAGGACACCTGTTGTCGCCGCTACTCGTCGATGCCCCGCCGCCGTTTCCGTTCGTCGCGCTGCTCGTATCGGGCGGCCATACGCAATTGATGCGCGTCACCGATATCGGCGTCTACGAGACGCTCGGCGAAACGCTCGACGACGCGGCGGGCGAAGCCTTCGACAAAACCGCAAAGCTGCTCGGGCTGGGTTATCCGGGCGGGCCGGAAGTGTCGCGGCTGGCGGAATTCGGCACGCCGGGCGCGGTCACGCTGCCGCGTCCGATGCTGCATTCAGGCGATCTCGACTTCAGCTTCAGCGGCTTGAAGACCGCCGTGCTGACTCAAAGCCGCAAGCTCGGCGCGAATGTCTGCGAGCAGGCAAAGGCGGATTTGGCGCGAGGTTTCGTCGATGCAGCCGTCGACGTGCTCGTCGCCAAGTCGCTCGCGGCGCTCAAGAAGACCGGGTTGAAGCGGCTGGTCGTGGCGGGCGGCGTCGGCGCGAACCGGCAGTTGCGCGAGGCGTTGTCGGCTGCGGCAAGGAAGCGGCGCTTCGACGTGCATTACCCCGACCTGGCGCTTTGCACCGATAACGGCGCGATGATCGCGCTGGCGGGCGCGTTGCGGCTTGCCCGCTGGCCGGAGCAGGCCGGGCGGGATTATGCATTTACGGTGAAGCCCAGATGGGATTTGAGTTCGCTGGCGCGAGTTTGATCTTTGCGTGGCTTCGTGCGAAGTCTGGTTTGCTGAATTGACCGCACGACAGTCTCGACACAGCCAAGGCCCACACGGATTGCAACACGCGACCAACGCGCTCACGAATGAGCAACGCATGCGCCTTGCGCGCGAAGCGCGGCACGCACGGCAATATCGCGCGGCCAATGCATCGCCAAATGAGGAAAGGGCGTCGCTCCAACGTTCATTTCGGCGGATCGAACGCCTGCACAACCGCCCCGAACGCCGGCAGCGCCTCACACCGATCGCCATGCGCGATCAACGCCAGCCAGCGATTCCCGCTGACCAACGCCCCATGCGCTTCGCGCACGAACCGCAGCGCGCACGCAACGGCGATATCCGCGTGACCGATTGCATCGCCGAACCAGAAAGGCGTCGGACGCGCCGCGCGATCCGCTTCCAGCACGTCGAGCACGCGTTCGATCTGCCCCGTGCAGCGCTCGACCCAAGCCTGCGACTTTTCCGCGTGCATCACGCGCTCGTAGACCAGCGCCACAGCCTTGTCCGCGAGACCCGTCGCGAGCGCACACACCTTCAGCGCCGCACGACGCTGCGCGCCGTTTTGCGCAATCATCGCGCGGTCGTCGCCGACGAGTTCATCGAGATAGTCGAGGATCGTCGCGCTCTCGATTACCGTGTCGCCCGACTCCAGCACGAGCGTCGGCACGCGCGAGAGCGGGTTGAACGGCGCGATCTTGCCGGCATCGCCAAAAGTCGACCACGGCCAATGCTCGTAGCCAATGCCATAAAGATTCAGCGCAATGGCCACGCGTCTGACAAACGGGGAATCGTATTGGCCGATGAGAATCACGACGCACTCCGCAAAGTTCGGGTCGAACAGTTTAAGCGCGCGCGGGCTTCGGAAACAATGGCCACGCGAGCAACGCGCACACGCCCGCCAGCAGCCACACGCCCGGCCACGAAGTGGCCGCCAGCACATGCGGAATGACGAGCGGCGTCACGAACAAGCCCACGTAGACGGCCGTGTTGGTCATGCCGAGCGCCGTGCCGGCGCGCTGCATGCCGGCAAGCGTGGCGAGTTCGGTGTACGCCACCCCATGCCATGCCGATACGCAAATGCCCGCGAAGACCAGCATCGCCGCGAGCAAGTACGGAAGCTGCGCGACGCCCAGCGCGGTCGCCGCCGCCAACGCCACGAACGACACCGACGCGACCACCACCGACCCGCGCAAATACGCGCGCCGGTTGCCGCGACGATCCGTATGACGGCCGCTCCAGACGCGCATAACCATGGCGCCGAGTTGCAGCGCGCCCATCGTCGCGCTGATCGCCGCGACGCCGAAGTGTCCCGCGTCGTGCATGAAAACCGTCGCGAAGGTCAGCACCGCGAATTGCGGCACGCACAGCACGCCAATACCGAGCACCACGCGCCAGATCCGCGCATCTCTCAACGGCGCAACCGTCATTGCCTGCGATACCCCCGCGTCCGCGCGATGCGACCTTTCCGGGGGCTCATGCAGCCAGCGCCAGGTGAATGCGCCGGAGATCGCGCACATTGCGGCGAGCGTGCCGAACACCGCGCCAAAACCGTGCGATGAAGCGAGCCACGGCAGCAACGCCGCGCCCAGACCGCCACCCATCGGCACGGCGGTCTGGCGGATGCTCATCGCGAGACCGCGCTCGCCTTCGCCGAACCACGCCATGACCGCGCGCCCGCTCGATCCGTTGACGCTGCCGCCGAGCGTGCCGAGCAGGAACATCGCGAAAACGAGCCAGCCGAGCGCGGGCGCCGCGCCGAAGCCCGACGGCACCGCGAAGACGCTCATGCCGAGCAGCACGGCAGACGTCGCGAACAGTCCCGTCAGCAAGACGGGCCGGTCGCCCCAGCGGTCGGTGAGCAATCCCCAAGGAAGTTCCGATACCGCAAGCCCCAGCCCGAGCGCGCCGAGCACGAGTCCGACTTCGCCGTTGCCGAAGTGATAGCCGCTGCGCATCCAGACGGCCGTCGTCGGAATGCCGCCGATTGCCGCCGAAAAACTCGCGTTGGCGGCAACGCCCACGCCGAGCACTTTCCATCGATGCGCGCTCGAACGCGACGCTGCGTTCAAAGTTAAAGGAGTTGCCATGTCGCCACCCTGTTCTCAATTTGACTGAACCCAGTGTGACGGCATACGATCATCCTGAAAATAGCAAAGTTTTGCATCGATCGTTCGATAAAACAGGATTGTTGCCATGACTCAAACCACGTTCGACCTCGCGGTCCTTCGCAGCTTCGTCGCGGGCATGGACTTGGGAAGTTTCGCCAAGGCCGCGGACCGCGTCGGTCGCTCGACTTCCGCCGTCAGCGCGCAGATCCGCAAGCTGGAAGAGCAGGCGGGCACGCCGCTTTTTCGTAAATCGGGACGTGGGCTCGCGCTCACCGACGCGGGCGCGGTGATGCTCGCCTATGCGCGCCGTCTCGTCGAATTGAACGATGAAGCGGCGGTCGCGGTGCGCGGCGTCGATCTCGAAGGCTGGATACGGCTCGGTCTGCAGGAAGACTTCGGCGAAGTTCTGCTGCCGGAAGTGCTGGGCCGCTTTGCGCGGGCGCATCCGAAAGTGCGGATCGAAGCGCGGGTGGCGCGCAACACCGAATTGCTGGAGCGCATCGAGGCGGGTCAGCTCGATCTCGCGCTCGTCTGGGGCGCAGGCAGCGCAACCGACGTTGGCAACGCGACCAGCCTCCCTCAACCGATCGCCGCGCCGCCGATGCGCTGGATCGTGTCATCGACAGTACCGTGGCAGTTCGATCTGGACGAGCCGCTACCGTTGATCGCGTTCGACCGCCCGTGTCTCTTTCACAGCGCCGCCGCCGCGGCGCTGGATCGCGCGGGCATCAAGTGGCGCATCGCGTTCACGAGTCCGAGTCTGTCGGGATTGTGGGCGGCCGCCGCCGCAGGTCTCGGCGTGACGGTGCGCACGGCCTATGGCGTGCCAACCACGGTGCGCGCCCTCGAATGCGATGAGAGCGGCTTACCGTCGCTGCCGTCGATTCCGCTCGCGCTGCATCGCGGATCGGGCGCGGGATCGCCCGTGGTAGACCGGCTCGCGTCACTCGTGATGGATTCGGTGCGCGAAATGCACGCATCGACTCAAACCGTGGCGGCTTGAGCCTTCGCTCAACCGAGGCGCTTGTCGCGCTCGATCACCGCATACGCGCTGTGATTGTGGATCGACTCGAAGTTTTCGGCTTCGAGCACATAAGCGATGATGCGCGTATCGGCATTCAGCCGCGTGGCCACGTCGCGCACGAGGTCCTCGACGAACTTCGGATTTTCATACGCACGCTCGGTCACGAACTTTTCGTCGGGCCGCTTGAGCAAGCCCCACAATTCACACGACGCCTCTTCCTCGGCGATTCGCACCAGTTCTTCCACCGCGACTTCGCCCGCCAACTCCGCCGTGATGGTCACGTGCGAGCGCTGATTGTGCGCGCCGTACTGCGAAATCTTCTTCGAGCAAGGACAAAGGCTCGTAACGGGGACGAGCACTTTCATGGTCATGCGCGTTTCGCCGTCGCGCTTTTCAGCGATAAAGCTCACGTCGTAATCCAGGAGACTCTGCACGCCCGACACCGGCGCGGTCTTCATGACGAAGTAAGGCAGACTCACTTCGATACGGCCGGAATGCGCCTCCAGTTTCGTGAGCATCGAGACGAGCAGCGCACGCAGGGAAGTTTGATCGAGCGGCTCGCGATTCTCCTCGAGCAGCGCGACGAAACGCGACATATGCGTGCCCTTTTGCTCGGCGGGCAGATGCACATCGAGGTTCCATACGCCAACGCTCGGCTGCACGCCGTTTGCCGACCGCACCGACAACGGATGCCGCACTCCCTTCACGCCGACACGCGCAATGGCGATCTGACGCGTATCAGGCGTGCTTTGAACGTCGGGCATCACGAAGGCGGGATTCATCTGGTTCATTGATTCTTGTCCTTGGGCTCGCGCGGTCTTTCCTGAAAGCGCGCTTCATAACTCGTAAGCGAAAACGGCGCGGATTGCGGCCCGCGCCGTGTAGAGACTAAGTGCAAAGCACGGCGCGCCCCGAGCGCGCCGCGTCAGGCTGAAACGTCAGGCAACGCGCTTTTCCAGCTTGCCCGGCTGGGCGCTCACGACCGCGTTGAGAAAGCGCTCGCGAATAGACTTCGCGATACCCGCACCGTCCAGACCGACGCTTGCAAGCAGCTTCGCGGGATCGCCGTGATCGATGAAGACGTCCGGCAAACCAAGCTGAAGCACGGGCTTCACGACCGAACTGGCCAGCAGCGCTTCGACGCATGCCGAACCCGCACCGCCCATGATCGCACCTTCCTCGATGGTCACGAGCGCGTCGTGAGTGGCGGCGAGTTCGCGCAGCAAGTCGGCGTCGACAGGCTTCACGAAGCGCATGTTGGCCACCGTCAGATCCAACTCTTCGGCGGCAACGAGCGACGGCGCGACCATGGTGCCGAACGCGAGAACGGCGATGCGCTTGCCCGAGCCGAGTTTCTGCGACGACTCGCGGCGCACCTCGCCCTTGCCAAGCGGAATGGCGGTCATTTGCTTAACGGTTGCCACGCCCGTGCCCGCGCCACGCGGATACCGCACGGCTGTCGGGTTCGGCTGCTGAAGCGCGGTGTAGAGCATCTGACGGCATTCGTTTTCGTCGGATGCGGCCATCACCGTCATGTTCGGGATGCAGCGCAGGAACGCGAGGTCGTAATTGCCCGCGTGCGTCGCACCGTCCGCGCCGACGAGACCCGCGCGGTCGATGGCGAACACCACTGGCAGATTCTGCAGCGCGACGTCGTGGATCAGCTGGTCGTACGCGCGCTGCAGGAAAGTCGAGTAGATGGCGACGACGGGCTTCATGCCGTCTGCAGCCAAGCCGCCCGCAAACGTCACCGCATGTTGCTCGGCGATGCCGACATCGTAATAACGATCCGGGAAGCGCTTTTCAAATTCGACCATGCCCGAGCCTTCGCGCATGGCAGGCGTGATGGCAACTACGCGCGAGTCTTGCGCGGCAGCGTCGCACAGCCATTCGCCGAACACCTGCGTGTAGGTTTTCTTCGAGGGCGCCGTCGACGGCTTGATGCCTTCGGCCGGATTGAATTTGCCGGGACCGTGGTAGAGCACCGGATCGGCTTCGGCGAGCTTGTAGCCTTGGCCTTTCTTGGTCACGACGTGCAGGAATTGCGGACCACGCAGTTCCTTGATGTTCTGCAGCGTCGGAATGAGCGAATCGAGATCGTGACCGTCGATTGGCCCAATGTAGTTGAAGCCGAACTCTTCGAAGAGCGTGGCTGGCACGATCATGCCCTTCGCGTGCTCTTCGAGCTTGCGGGCGAGATCGAGCATGGGCGGCGCGACGCGCAGCACGCGTTCGACACCGGCGCGCGCGGCGGCGTAGAAGCGGCCCGACATCAGACGCGCGAGATGACGATTTAACGCGCCCACGGGCGGCGAGATCGACATGTCGTTGTCGTTGAGGATCACGAGCAAGGGCACGTCGTCGGCGACGCCGGCGTTGTTCATTGCCTCGAAGGCCATGCCCGCGGTCATCGCGCCGTCGCCGATCACGGCGATGGAATAGCGGTTGTCGCCCTGCAGCTTGTTGGCGATCGCCATGCCGAGCGCCGCCGATATCGACGTGCTCGAATGCGCCGTGCCGAACGTGTCGTACTCCGACTCGCTGCGGCGCGGGAAGCCCGAGATGCCGTTCAACTGACGCAACGAGTGCATCTGGTCGCGCCGGCCTGTCAGGATCTTGTGCGGATACGTCTGATGGCCGACGTCCCAGACGATACGGTCATTCGGCGTATCGAATACGTAATGCAGCGCGATCGTCAGCTCTACCGTGCCGAGATTGGACGAGAGATGGCCGCCCGTCTGCGACACGCTGTCGAGCACATAGGCCCGCAGTTCGTCGGCAAGCGGCTGCAGTTGGCGTCGATCAAGGGCGCGAAGGTCGGCCGGATCGTCGATGGTTTTCAGCAAGTCGTACATCGTCGTCCCATTTTAGGAAAACTGGCGTGATTCGTTCAACGCGGTCATTGCGCCGTGGGGTTCGTCACGCATTCAACGTTCAGTGCACCCGGTTCACAACCAGGTCGGCAAGGTCGGCCAGGCGCTGACCGCGCGCGCCGAACGGCTCTATTGCAGCGTGCGCATCGCGGCCGAGTTGCGCGGCGAGTTCGCGCGACGCGTCCAGCCCGATGATCGAAACATACGTGGGCTTGTCGTGCTGCGCATCTTTGCCCGCGGTCTTGCCAAGCGTGGCGGAGTCCGCCGTGACATCAAGGATATCGTCCACCACCTGAAACGCGAGGCCGACCGCGGCGGCGTAATGATCGAGCGCCGCGAGCGCCTTGGCGTCCGGACGTTCGCCTGCGAGCGCACCCATGCGCACCGAGGCGCGCAGCAACGCGCCCGTCTTCTTGCGATGCATGGTTTCGAGCTCCGGCCGCGACAGCTTGCGCCCGACGCTTTCGAGATCGATGGCCTGACCGCCCGCCATGCCGAGCGAGCCGCTTGCGAGCGCCAGTTCGCGCACGAGCGCGGCCTGCTGGGTATCGCTCAGACCATTGCCTTCGGATGTCAGCGCGACGAACGCCTGCGACTGCAACGCGTCGCCGACGAGCAGTGCCGTCGCTTCGTCATATTGCACGTGTACCGTGGGCTTGCCGCGACGCAACGCGTCGTCGTCCATTGCGGGCATATCGTCATGCACGAGCGAATAGACGTGAATCATTTCGAGCGCCGCGCTTGCCGCTTCGACGGCCGGCGCGCTCGCGTGGGTCAGTTCGCCCGCGGCGTGCACGAGAAGCGGTCGCACGCGCTTGCCACCGCCCAGCACCGCGTACCGCATGGCTTCGTGCAGACGCGCCGGCGCGATATCCGTGCCCGGCAGATAGTGCTCCAGCGCGGTCTCGACGCGATCGAGCGTGGCACGCATCCATTGTTCGAAGCTCATAGGTCGTCGTCCCCTCGGTCGTTGGTGGCTCCTGCACCCTGGGTCGCGCGCTGTACCTCGACGGGCAGCGGCTCGAGCGTCTCGCCATCGAGCACGCGCACCTGCTGCTCGACTTTTTCGAGCTGTTGTTGGCAAAAGCCCACAAGCGCGGCGCCGCGCCGGTATGCCGCGAGCGACTCCTCGAGACTCAGCGCGCCCGCTTCCATGCGGCCGACGAGTGATTCGAGTTCCGCGAGCGCTGTTTCGTAGTTTTCCGGAAGCGGCGCGGCGTCGTTGGCAAGCGCGCCTGCACCGGTTTCTTCGCGTGTATCGGGGACAGCGGTCTTCGCCATGAATCGTGGATGTGCAAATGTATTTTGGAACCAAGTCGCACATTCTACGGCAAAAGCCAGTTTTTCGACCCGAAACACGTCCGTCGCAAAGCGTGGAGACGGCTAATCCTTGAGCTTGCGCCACAGCCGCCCGGCGTAGGGACGCGACGCCCTCGCGCCGACTTTGAACGGAACTCCTGCAACAATTTATACCCAAATCAAGACCTTATACGCCCGAGTGTGGCGGATTTCGGTATAATCGCGGGCTCCCTAAATCGAATCTTCGATGGTTGGGTTGTTCACTGCTTTCACGTCTTAACGGGAGTGGGAATGTCCAATCTGAGCAATGCATTGCAACTGAATGCCATTCACAGTCAGTTGCCAGTCACGGCTTACTTTGACGAAGCGCTTCTTACGCGCGAAATCGAAACACTTTTCAAGCTTGGTCCACGCTACGTCGGGCACGAACTCATGGTTCCCGAAGCGGGAAACTATTTCGCGCTTCCTGGCGAGGGCGAAGGGCGCGTGCTCGTGCGCAATCAGCAGTCGAATATCGAATTGCTGTCGAACGTGTGCCGCCATCGCCAGGCAATCATGCTGAACGGTCGCGGCAGCGCGGACAACATCGTCTGCCCGCTGCATCGCTGGACGTACGATCTGAACGGCCAGTTGCTCGGCGCGCCGCATTTCGCCGACAAGCCCTGCTTGAATCTCGGCGCCACGCCGCTGCAAAACTGGCAAGGCCTTCTCTTCGAGGCCGCGGGTCGCAATGTCGCGGCCGATCTCGCGAAACTCGGCACGGCGCGTCATTTCGACTTTTCGGGCTATATGTTCGATCACGTCGAAGTGCACGAGTGCAACTACAACTGGAAGTCCTTCATCGAGGTTTATCTGGAGGACTATCACGTCGCGCCGTTCCATCCGGGACTCGGCAGCTTCGTGTCGTGCGACAACCTCGAGTGGGAATTCGGCGACTGGTACAGCGTCCAGACCGTCGGCGTGCACAAGAATCTGGAGAAGCCGGGCAGCCCGACGTATCGCAAGTGGCACGACGAAGTCCTGCGCTTCCGTAACGGTACGCCGCCCGAATTCGGCGCCATCTGGATGGTGTATTACCCCGGTCTCATGATCGAGTGGTATCCGCACGTGCTGGTGGTCTCGTGGCTGATCCCGCAGGGCACGCAGAAGACGACCAACATCGTCGAGTTCTACTATCCCGAGGAGATTGCGCTTTTCGAGCGCGAGTTCATCGAGGCGGAACGTGCGGCCTATATGGAAACCGCGCGTGAGGACGATGAAATTGCCGAACGCATGGACGCCGGCCGGCGCGCGCTCATGTCGCGTGGCGAGAATCAGGTCGGGCCGTATCAGAGTCCGATGGAATCCGGCATGCAGCATTTCCACGAGTTTCTGCGGCATCAGCTCGGGGCCATCTGAACGTTGCTCGGCTATCGCGCGGGAATCATGAAAAGGCGGGCTTTCGAGTCCGCCTTTTTGTTTAGACTAGCTGTATCCCACTTCACGCGCGCGGCGATTGACACGACCGGGCGCGGACGCTTGCAAGGGATCGGGGTCGCGCGCCGAAGCGCACACTCTGTCCGACACAGGAGCCGTCATGCCGCACACCCACTACACCACGCTCATCTCGGCGACGAATCTTGCCGAACGGCGCGCCGCCGCGCCCGGCAGCGTGCTCGTGTTCGATTGCCGATTCGACCTCGCCGCGCCTGAATCCGGCGCAGCGGCTTATACCCAAGGTCATATTCCGGGCGCGCACTATCTTCATCTCGACCGCGACTTGTCCGGCGTCAAGACGGGGGCGAACGGACGCCATCCGTTGCCCGAACGCGGCGCGCTCGTCGAAAAACTCGCGAGCTTCGGGCTAAACGAAGGCCAGCAAGTCGTCGCCTACGACGCGCAAGGCGGCATGTACGCGTCGCGTTTGTGGTGGCTGCTGCGTTGGCTCGGTCACGATTCCGTCGCGCTGATCGACGGCGGTTTGCCCGCGTGGGAGGCAGCAGGTCAGCCACTCGATACCGTCGCGCCGCAAAAGACAAACGGCACGTTCAAGGCCGCCGCGCCGCTTGCCGTCACCATCGATGCTCCGGCGATCGAACGCAGCATCGGCACGCGCGACCATCTGCTAATCGATGCGCGCGCCGCGGACCGGTATCGCGGCGAGAACGAGACGCTCGATCCCGTCGGCGGTCACATTCCCGGCGCGCTGAATCGCTTCTTCAAGGACAATTTGACGCCGGAGGGCCGCTTCAAGACCGCGCACGAATTACGCGATGCGTTCGGCTCGCTGATCGGCGCCACGCCCACCGACCGCATCGTGCTGCAATGCGGCTCGGGCGTGACGGCATGTCATAACGCGCTCGCCATGGAGATTGCCGGTCTGCACGGCGCGGCGTTGTATCCGGGATCGTGGAGCGAATGGAGCGCCGATCCGGGCAGGCCCGTTGCGACCGGCGCGAAACCTTGAGGCTCGTAAAGCCCCGTCACTTGACGCCGTGCTCGCGGAACCACGCGAGCGCGCGCTTCCAGCCATCCTCCGCGTCTTCCTTGCGATAGCTCGGCCGATAATCCGCGAAGAACGCGTGCGGCGCGTCGTCATACACGACGATCTGCGACTCCCGCGCCTTCGGCTGGCCATTCGCCACGGCCTGCTTCATCTGTTCGAGCGTGTCCTGCGGAATGCTCTGATCTTGCCGGCCGTATAGCCCGAGCACAGGCACATTGAGCTCGGCCGCGTTGTCGATCGGGTTGCTCGGCGTGTTCGCCGTCTTGTTCCCCGTGACGCGCCCGTACCATGCAACCGCCGCCTTCACGTGCGGATTGTGCTCCGCATAAAGCCACGTAATGCGCCCGCCCCAGCAGAACCCGGTGATACCTAGCCGCTTCAGATCGCCGCCGTGCTCGCCCGCCCATTTGACGGTTTCGTCGATGTCCGAGATCACTTGCGAGTCAGGCACCTTCGAGACGAGCTGCTCGTTGAGAAGCTGCATGGACTTGTACGCCGAGGCATCGCCCTGACGCGTGTAGAGATCCGGCGCGATGGCGAGATAGCCTTGCTTGGCGAAGCGCCGGCAGACATCGGCGATATGCTCGTGCACCCCAAAAATCTCGTGGATCACGATGACCACCGGCAGATGCGTCTTGCCCTTCGGCTGCGCGCGATACGCCGGCACGAGCACGCCATCCGCGCCGCGCACGCCCACGGCGCCGGCTTCGAGACCGGCGTCATCGGTATGAATGGTTTGTGCCGACACGGGCAGCACGCACGCTGCGAAGCCTGTGCCGAAAGCTGCCTTGATGAAGTTGCGACGGTCGAACGGAACGTGGGGAATGAGGCTGTCGACTTCAGGGGTAAGCATGCAAAGCTCCCGCGGCAAGCGCCGGCAGGCGTCGATTCGCGCGGCCGGCGGCATGGATTCTGGAACCGCGCGAGCGTGTTCAAGGCTTCACGACGCGCGGCGCTGTACGACTCCCAAGCGAACGCGCCCGACACATTACAAGGCGCGCCGCTCATTCTAAACAGCTTTGCAGCGTCGATGCAGCTCAGTGCAGCTTGACGCGCGGCGCGGTGGACCGGCGCAGCCAGTGCGCGATGGTGTCGAGCACCATGCGCGCGTAGCCGTGGAGCGCGGCGATATGCAGCCGATACAGCGACATGTACATGAAGCGCGCGAAGAGGCCTTCGATCATCATGTTGCCGCCGATGAGCCCGCCCATCAGGCTGCCGACCGCGCTATAGCGACCGAGCGACACGAGCGAACCGAAATCGCGGTACGTGTATTCCGGCAGCGATTTGCCGTTCATGCGGCGCTCGAAAGCCTTGAAGAGAAAGCTCGCCTGCTGATGCGCCGCCTGCGCGCGCGGCGGCACACCGCGCTCGTTGCCGGGCCACGGACACGCGGCGCAATCGCCCAGGGCGAATATGTTGTCGTCGGCTTCCGTTTGCAGCGTGCGGCGCACGATGAGCTGGCCGAGACGATTGGTCGGCAAGCCGTCGAGCTGCGAGAGAATAGCCGGCGCCTTGATTCCCGCCGCCCACACCGTGAGGTCCACGCGAATGGTCTTGCCGCTCGCCGTGCGAATGGAATCGCGCGAGACTTCCGCGACGGTTTCGCCCGTCATCAAGGACACGCCCAGCTTCGTCAATAGCTCGGCCGTCGCGGTCGATACGGTGTCGCGCAGCGCGGGCAGAATGCGCGGCCCCGCTTCGATCAGCACGATACCGATGTCGTGCTTCGGATCCAGCTTGTGCAAACCGTACGCGGAAAGCACGTGCGCCGTGTTGCGCAGTTCCGCCGACAATTCCACGCCCGTCGCACCCGCGCCGACGATCGCCACCTGAATGCGCGGCGCGTTCAGCGAACCGAGCGGCACGGGCGGCCCTTCGGAATCGTCGATGCCCGCCGCCACCGGTTCCGGCGCGAAGTGCTCGGCGCGCATGCATGCCGCGATGAGCCGCTTGCGAAAGAGCTCGGCCTGGCCAACTGTATCGAGCGCGATGGAATGTTGCTGCGCGCCTTCGACGCCGAAGAAATGCGTCGTGCTGCCGATGGCAATGACGAGCGTGTCGTATTCCAGCTCGCGCTGCGGCAAGACCTCGCCCGCTTCGTCGTCGCGCAACGCGCTGATGGTAATGCGTTTTGTCGCGCGGTTCAGCGCGATCAACTCGCCCTGCTGAAACTCGAAGCCGTGCCACATGGCCTGCGCGGCGTATTCGAGTTCCTGCGTGAACGGGTCCATGCTGCCTGCGGCCACTTCATGCAGAAGCGGCTTCCAGATATGCGTGGGATTACGGTCCACCAGCGTGACTTGCGCACGCGGTGCCGTTTTACTGTCCGTCGTACCGAAACGGTCGCCGAGACGAGTCGCCAATTCGAGACCGCCGGCCCCTCCGCCGACGATGATGAATCGATGCATAAAGCTCTCCCGAATTTTTCTCCGCACGCGGAGTAATCAACTTACCGAGCCTCGGACCGCACGTACGTTCGACGACATGTCGGCCCGATGTCTCACCTTCCAAAAACCATTCTGCTTGAACGCGCGGCGCACTTGCAATGGCCGGCCTCGCATGTCCGGCATTCAGCGCGCTCTTTTTGCTCAGTGTGCTTCTTCCCAGTTATTGCCGACGCCCACCTCAGCCACGAGCGGCACGTTCAGCTTGGCGACGCCACACATCAATTCGGGTAAGCGCTTCCTGACTTCGGGCAGTTCCTCTTCGGGAACTTCGAGCACGAGCTCATCGTGTACCTGCATGATCATCTTCGCGTGGATATTCGTAGCCTCGATCCAGTCCTGCACCGCGATCATCGACAACTTGATGAGATCAGCGGCCGTTCCCTGCATGGGCGCGTTGATGGCCGCGCGTTCGGCCGCCTGACGACGCGGACCACTGCCGCCGTTGATCTCCGGCAGCCACAGACGCCGGCCGAACACGGTCTCCACGTAGCCGTTCATCTTCGCGGTCACGCGTGTGCGCTCCATGTAGTCGGCAACGCCCGGATAACGCGCGAAATAGCGGTCGATATAAAGCTTCGCCGCGTCGCGCGTGATGCCGAGATTCGACGCGAGTCCGAACGAACTCATGCCATAGATCAAGCCGAAATTGATCACCTTGGCGATACGCCGCTGGTCGTTCGACACTTCGATCGGCGTCACGCCGAACACTTCCGACGCGGTCGCGCGGTGCACGTCCTCGCCTTCCTTGAACGCGCGCAACAACGATTCGTCACCCGAAATATGCGCCATGATGCGCAGCTCGATCTGCGAGTAATCCGCCGATACGATCTTGCAACCCGGCGGCGCGATGAACGCCTCGCGAATGCGCCGGCCTTCGCCCGTTCGCACCGGAATGTTCTGCAAGTTCGGCTCGTTCGACGACAAGCGCCCTGTCACCGCGACAGCCTGCGCATAGTTCGTATGCACGCGTCCCGTCGATGCATTCACCATGCGCGGGAGCTTGTCCGTATAAGTGGACTTGAGCTTCGACAGCCCGCGATGTTCGAGCAGCACCTTCGGCAGCGGATAATCCTCGGCGAGTTTTTGCAGCACTTCTTCGTCGGTGGAAGGCGCGCCGCTCGGCGTCTTCTTCACCACCGGCAGTTCGAGTTTCTCGAAGAAGATCTGTCCGATCTGCTTGGGCGACCCGAGATTGAATTCGCCGCCCGCCAGTTCATAGGCTTCCGTTTGCAAGTCGATCAGCCGTTTGGCGATCTCGTTGCTCTGCGTGTCGAGCTTCGCGCGATCGATCAGCACGCCGTTGCGCTCCATCTTGCGCAACACGCGCGAAGTCGGCAATTCGATCTCGCGATATACCTTCAACAAGCCCTCTTCCTGCACGACTTGCGGGTAAAGCGCCTGATGCAGACGCAATGTGATGTCCGCATCTTCGGCGGCATACTCGGCCGCCTTGTCGAGCGCGACTTCGTCGAAACCGATTTGCGACGCGCCCTTGCCCGCGACGTCCTCGTATTTGATGGTCTTCACGCCCAAGTGCCGCAGCGCGAGGTTGTCCATGTCATGCGGCCGATGCGACTCCAGCACGTACGACTGCAACAACGTGTCATGCTCGACGCCGCGCATGACGATGCCGTAATTGGCGAGCACCTGCTCATCGTATTTCAGATGCTGGCCGACCTTCTTCTTCGATTCGTCTTCGAGCCACGGCTTGAGCTTCGCGAGCACTTCATCGCGCGGCAGTTGCACGGGTGCGTCCGGCCCGCGATGCGCGAGCGGAACATATGCGGCATGACCCGGTTCGACCGAGATGGACAAGCCGACGATCTGCGCGGTCATCGGGTCGAGCGCGGTGGTTTCGGTATCGAACGAAGTGATCTCGGCGGCATCGATGCGTTCGAGCCACGCGCCGAACTGTTCCCACGTCTGCACCGTCTCGTAGTGGTGGACGATCTCCGTGACTTCGGCGGGCGGCGTGTCGGTCGGGCCTTCGACGGCATCCGCGATTTCGACTTCGCGCAGCCAAGTCTTGAAGCCGTGACGCAGAAACACGTCGCGCAATTCGTCGCGCGACTCGGGACGGCTTTCGAGCGTTTCGTCGATCGACGCGATCTGCGACGCCAGGTCGCATTCCGTGTGTACGGTAACGAGCTTGCGAGCCATGGGCAGGAAGTCCAGAGCCTTGCGCAGATTGTCTCCTACCGCACCTTTGATCTCGCCCGCATGTTCTACGATGCCATCAAGGGAGTCGTATTGCGTGAGCCACTTGAGCGCAGTCTTGGGGCCGCACTTTTCGACGCCCGGCACGTTATCGACCGTATCGCCGATGAGCGAAAGATAATCGACGATACGTTCCGGCGGCACGCCGAACTTGGCGATGACGCCGGCGCGATCGAGCGTTTCGTTGGTCATCGTATTGATGAGGGTGACATGATCCGTCACGAGTTGAGCCAGATCCTTGTCGCCCGTCGAGACGATCACTTTCATGCCGCGCTTTTCGGCCTGAACCGCGAGCGTGCCGATGACGTCGTCGGCTTCGACGCCTTCGATCATCACGAGCGGCCAGCCGAGCGCACGCACGGCGATGTGAATAGGCTCGATCTGCTTCGAAAGGTCTTCGGGCATGGGAGGCCGGTTGGCCTTGTAGTCGGCGTACCAGTCGTCGCGAAACGTCTTGCCTTTGGCGTCGAAGACGCACGCGCTATACTCTGCATTGGTTTCACGCCTAAGGCGTCGCAGCATGTTGATCATTCCATACAGTGCGCCGGTCGGCCCGCCGTCGGGGCCGCGCAGGTCAGGCATGGCATGGTAAGCCCGGTACAAGTAGCTAGAACCGTCGACCAATAGCAGGGTCTTACCTTCAAGACTTCGTTCTTCAGGCATTATGAACAAGAGAAAAGTGATTCCGAGTCTGCGATCGCTCGCAGATCAAGAGCGCGCGACGGCCAAAAAGGCTCGCGCATCGTGGCAGATGTTCACGATTATGGCAGAGTTTATCGAGGCTACCGAGTACCTCTCGGAGATCCGTCCTGCCATCAGCATCTACGGTTCCGCGCGTCTCAAACCCGAGTCGCCGTACTATCAGCGGACCATTGAAATCGCGCAAAAATTCTCCGATGCAGGCTTTGCCGTGATCTCCGGCGGCGGTCCCGGCATCATGGAAGCAGCCAATAAAGGCGCGCATGCGGGCAAGTCGCCGTCGGTGGGTCTCAACATCGAATTGCCGCACGAGCAGTCGGGCAATCAATGGCAGGACATCTCGCTGCGCTTCCGTCACTTCTTCACGCGCAAGGTCACGTTCGTCAAGAATTCGGATGCGGTCGTCGTGATGCCGGGCGGCTTCGGCACGCTTGACGAACTGGCCGAAGTGCTCACGCTCATTCAGACCAAGAAGTCGCGCCACGTGCCTATCGTGCTGGTGGGCGCCGAATTTTGGGCCGGCTTGCTCGACTGGTTCAAGAACACGCTGTTGACCAATGGCGTCATCGGCGAAAAAGATCTTGGACTCATGCAAGTGATCGACGACCCCGATCAAGTGCTCGATGCGGTGCTGCGCTTCTATGAAGATCGCGAAGGCGCGGCAGAGCAACCGGCGGAAGGTAAGTCGGATGAGGACCGGATGTTTTATTTGTGATTCGAAGGCTGTCGGGCGAGCGGAATCGCTATCTTCCCTCTCGCCCTTTCCCCTCTATCGCCTCATTCACGAGCAGCATCTCTCTGACACACGCCCATAAAGCGTAGTCTTCCGAATCGAATACTGGAGTTTGCCGGCGCCCGCATAGGCGTTCGCTGTCGAGCCGCTGCATGGCGCATCGCAATCTTCAGCCACGCACGAGCCGCCTTGAAGAAGACCGCCCGCTTCGCTTCTTCGCGTTTCGACGTCTCACTGAAACGCTACCTCCGCAAAGCTGCGCAACTTCCGGCTGTGCAACCGCGACAGGCCATTCATGCGCAGCAGTTCCATTGCCTTCACGCCGATCTGCAAATGCTGATCCACTTGCGCACGATAAAATTGATCGGCCATGCCCGGCAGCTTGAGTTCGCCATGCAGCGGTTTGTCCGACACGCATAGCAACGTCCCATAAGGCACGCGGAACCGGAAGCCGTTCGCGGCGATGGTCGCGCTTTCCATATCGAGCGCGATCGCGCGGCTTTGCGACAGCCGCTGCACCGGCTCGCGATGATCGCGCAATTCCCAATTCCGGTTGTCCACACTCGCGACGGTGCCCGTGCGCATCACGCGCTTCAGTTCCACGCCTTCGAGCTGTGTCACCTGCGCCACGGCCTTCTCGAGCGCGACCTGCACTTCCGCCAGCGCGGGAATCGGCACCCACAGCGGCAGGTCGTCATCCAGTACGTGATCCTCGCGTACATAGCCGTGCGCCAGCACGTAATCGCCCAGACGCTGCGTGTTCCGCAAGCCCGCGCAATGCCCAAGCATGACCCACGCGTGCGGACGCAGCACCGCGATGTGATCCGTGATGGTCTTTGCGTTCGACGGCCCCACGCCGATGTTCACCATCGTGATGCCGCTGCCATCCGCGCGCTTCAGGTGATACGCCGGCATCTGCGGCAGACGCGCGATTGGCGCGCCTTCCTCCGGTTGCTCGCCGAGATTGGCGTTGTAGGTGACGACATCGCCCGGTTCGACGAACGACGAATACTCGCAGCGATACGCGCGCGTTTCCTCGTCATCCGCGCGCGACATCAGCGTGCGGCCGAGCTTCACGAACTCGTCGATATAGAACTGGTAGTTCGTATAAAGCACGTAGTTCTGAAAATGCGTGGGGGAAGTCGCCGTGTAGTGCCGCAGCCGATGCAGCGAAAAATCCACCCGCGCCCCCGTGAAGAGCGCAAGCGGATGAGGCTCGCCCGCGGCGGGCTCATACGTGCCGTTCACGATGCGGTCGTCGAGCAGCGCGAGGTCCGGGGTATCGAAGACATTGCGCATGGCGAGCAGGCGATCGCGGTCGAGATCGCCTTCGAGATGGATGCCTTCGGCGAACGCGAAGTGAATAGGAATGGGTTGCGCCGACACGCCCACTTCAATGCCCACATGATGGTTCTTCGTCAAGAGCCGCAACTGCTCGCGATAATAATCGCCGAAGAGATCCGGACGCGTGAGCGTAGTCTCGAAGATGCCGGGCCCGGCGACGAAACCATACGAGCGCCGCGAGTCGATCTGCGTGTTGAGCTCGGTACGCACGCGCACGAACGGATAGCACGCGCGCACGCGATGCGTGAACTGCTCGTTGCGCCGATACCGCGCGAACGCGTCGCGCAGGAAAGCGGTGTTGGCTTCGTAGATGGCGGAGACCCGCGAGACGGCGGCTGCGGGGTCGTCGAATGATTCGGTCGGGAAGTCGTTTGCAGGCGTTCCCTGAGTGGTCTGAGTCCGGTCGTTTGTCATGATCTTGTATGCGTGTCTGATGCCCTCGTAGTCATCGACATTAACACGGAAGCATGCAAGAACCATGAAGCCCCCGCGCCGCGCAAGTGCGTGCGAACACGGCGCGCAACAGCTTTTTGAACGTTCCGGCCGAAATCCGCGAAGCAGCGCAAAATAAGGCGTTGCGCCGGCATGGGGTTCGCGTTTTGCTAGAATCCGGCCATCGCCTGGAGAACTGACATGAAGCCGCTCTATTTCGCCGCCGCCGCGGCCGTCCTTGCCGTCGCAAGTGTAGGCGCCACGGCGCAAACCCTCCAGGCCGAGCAGGCGGGCGCACAGCCACAAATGTCGCAGGAAGAAGCCGCTGGCCTGCCTGATCTGAAGGCCATCAACCGCCCGCCCGCGAACGCGAGTTCGAAGGTCGAGATTTCGCCGCCGCGCATGCCGAGCTTCCACGAACTCAGCACCAACGGCACCGAGATCACCGAGTATCGCGACAAGGGCAAGCCCGTCGAGATCAACGTGCATTCGAACTTCGGCACGCGCTATCAGATGAGTTCGCCTTACGACACCTCGCCGCAAGTCCGCGATAACGGCAAGGCAAGCACGCGCCTGCCATCGGTGAGCGTGCGCTATTGATCCACGGGTCGATTTGCGCCCGCTCGTCTGAGCGGGCATCTTCACGCAGTGCTCACGCGACTGCGCCGTTCACCGGCCCGCCACGGGCTTCTCAACCTGACCCAAGTTTCTGCATGGCCGTATTCACCCCCGTCTCTGACGCCGAACTCGGCGACTGGCTGCAACACTACGATCTCGGCGATGTCGTCGAATTGCGCGGCATCCAGTCGGGCATCGAGAACAGCAACTTTTTTCTCACGACCACGCGCGGCGAATACGTGCTCACGATCTTCGAGAATCTCACGGCGACGCAACTGCCGTTCTATCTCGATCTGATGCGCCATCTGGCGGCGCATCGCGTGCCGGTTCCCGATCCCATGCCGCGCAGCGACGGCTCGCTCTTCGGCATGCTGCACGGCAAGCCCGCTGCCATCGTCACGAAACTCGAAGGCGCGCCGGAACTCAAGCCGACGCCCGCGCATTGCATCGAAGTCGGTCAGATGCTCGCGCGCATGCATCTCGCCGGGCGCGATTTTCCGCGGCATCAGCCGAACTTGCGCAGCCTCGCGTGGTGGCAGGAGAACTTGCCGGCCATCGTTGACTTCCTGAGCGCGCCGCAGCGCGAACTGATCGAATCCGAGCTTGTGCATCAGGCCGCGTTTTTCACGTCGGCGGACTACGCCGCGCTGCCGGACGGACCGTGCCACTGCGATCTGTTTCGCGACAACGTGCTGTTCGCGCCGGGCCGCGATCACGCACGGCTCGGCGGGTTCTTCGACTTCTACTTCGCGGGCGTCGACAAGTGGCTCTTCGACGTCGCCGTGACCGTGAACGACTGGTGCGTCGATCTCGAAAGCGGCGCGCTCGACCCCGCGCGTATCGACGCAATGCTGCGCGCTTATCAAACCGTGCGCCCCTTCACGCCCGCCGAGGAACGCCACTGGAACGACATGCTGCGCGCCGGCGCCATGCGCTTCTGGGTCTCGCGCCTGTACGATTTTTACCGTCCGCGCGAGGCGCAGATGTTGAAACCGCACGATCCCGGCCATTTCGAACGCATTCTGCGCGAGCGCGTCAAAGCCGCTGCCAGCCTCAATCAGTAACCTTCCACTCTGCTCATGCGACTGATCGAAGTTCCCGCCAAGACCGGCTATGTATGGTTCCGCCAGGGCATCTGGCTGTTCCGCCGCAATCCGTTTGCGTTCCTCACCGTGTTCTTCGCTTATCTGTTCGTGATGACGCTGATTTCGCGCGTGCCGCTCATTGGACCGTTGCTGCCGTTGCTGTTCATTCCGGGCATCGCGGTGGGTTTCATGGCCGCCTGCCGCGACACCATCGCGGGCAAGCCCGTTTGGCCGACCGTTCTCGTCGATGGCTTCCGCTCCTACGGCACCGTGGTCGCGCGCCGTCTGCTCGCGCTCGGCGCGATCTACGTCGTGGCGATGGCAGTGATCTTCGCGGCATCGGCACTGGTCGACGGCGGCACGCTGCTCGGCCTGATGATGGGCGACGGCCCCGCCGGCGACCCCGAAACCGTGGCCGCGAGCTTCAGCCCGCTCGCCGTGCTGGTGGCGATGGCCTGCTACATCCCAGTGGCCATGCTGTTCTGGTTCGCGCCCATTCTCGTTGCATGGCACGACGTGACGCCCGCGAAGGCGCTGTTCTTCAGCCTCGTGTCGTGCTGGCGCAATCGCGGCGCCTTCGTGCTTTACGGCGTGTTGTGGATTGCGGTGGCGCTTGCCGTATCGTTCGGCCTGACCGCGCTGATGCAGGCGCTCGGCGTGAGTCAGGAGATGGCGTTGGCGGTGCTCATGCCCGCGTCGATTCTCGTCACGACCGCGCTTTACTGCTCGTTCTATGCGACCTATCGCGGCTGCTTCGGCGTGCAGTCGCCGGACACGCCGGATATGCCTAATGCATCGGATACACCGGGCATCTGATGCCCCGAATCCTCGCGCGCGAAGCGTTTTCCGTACACTAACGTCATTGGCCGATACGGCCTTTTGCGGCGCCTCGCCATGACCTCGCCCGACGACTTCCCGCTCGAACTCGATCAGCAAATCTGCTTCGCGCTCTATTCGACATCGCTCGCGATGACGAAAACCTACAAGCCGATGCTCGACAAACTCGGCCTCACCTATCCGCAGTATTTGGCGATGCTGGTGCTGTGGGAACGCGACAATCTCACCGTGAAGGAAATCGCCGCGCGCTTGTCGCTCGATTCCGCCACGCTCACGCCGCTGCTCAAGCGCCTGGAGGCGCAGGGGTACGTCGAGCGCATGCGCGGCGTCGAGGATGAACGGCAGGTGCACGTGCGCTTGACGGCGCAAGGCCGGTCGCTGCGGCAATCCGCGCGTGCCATTCCGCCTGAGATCTTTTGCGCGGCTGGATCGGATGTCGACGAATTAGCGCGCCTGCGCAGCGATCTGGTCAGGCTGCGGGCATCGCTCAACGAGTATCTTGAACGCTGATAGCCATTCCCTAATCGCATCTTGACCAAAATTTAATTTGCACGCTAATGATTAGCGCGATATATTTCTATCCGTGGTCGATGCAATGATGACCCGACAGTCAAGTCCAACCCTTCCGCGCCGAACAAGGCGACGAATTCAAGGAGAAAAGCGATGAGCATCCTGTACAAGGCAACCGCGACGAGCACCGGTGGACGCGACGGACGCGCGGTGTCATCCGACGAACAACTGAACGTGAAGTTGAGCGCACCGAAGGCCTTGGGCGGCACGGGCGCGGAAGGAACGAATCCGGAACAATTGTTCGCGGCGGGCTACTCGGCGTGCTTTCTTTCCGCGATGAAATTCGTCGCCGGCCAGCAAAAGCGTACGGTTCCGGCGGATACGACCGTCACCGCCGACGTGGGCGTCGGCCCGAATGATGCGGGCGGCTTTGCGCTGGATATCGAATTGCGCATCGCGCTGCCGGGACTTGACCAAGCGGAAGCACAAGCGCTCGTCGATGCGGCTCACAAGGTCTGCCCGTATTCGAACGCGACGCGCAATAACGTCGATGTGCGCGTGAAGCTCGTCTGAGCGAATCGAACAAAAAGAAAATGCCGGCTCGCGAAACCGGCATTTTCTTGGGCGTTGCAAATGAAAAAAGCCGCTGGACAATTCCTGCGGCTTTTTTATTAACGCTCTGAAAGCATACTGCTCAGTTCGCCATCCACGTCGGATGACGCGTGCCAGCACGCTGATCCAGGCGCTTCATGCGATATTCGAGATCGTAAATGTCGGTGGCTTCGGCCAAATATGCGTCGTCGCGTTCGCGATCACGTTGGTCGGCGGACTTCGTCAGAAACAGAAAAATGCGGCTGAGCAGGAACATGGTGGGCCTCGCTTGGATACTGGGGTAACTACCTATGGATGTAACTATAGGGTAATCCCTGATCCGACGCAAGTCTTATCGGCTAGATTCCTGATACTAAAGACTAATTTGCAACACTTGAAATTGTCGCGCGGACTGCTCTAAGCAACGAAAGCCGCGCGCGCGGACTCGCTGGAGCGGCGTTGATGTTTGAAGAACTCCCACATCACGGCTGACGAGTCCGGACCCTTGGCTGAATGGAAAGCCACGGTATCGTCGCCGCCCGCCCACGCGTGGCCCAATCCGCGAACGACCACGCTCTTGACGACGCGTCGGCCATTCTTGAAGTAGTCGCGCACGACGCCATCCGCTTGCTTCTCTTCACGCAATTCGCCTGCGCGCGGAGCACCGGCGGCATCGACGAAACCGTTGAGACGCAAAAATTGTTGCGTCAATTGTTCGGCGTTGGACGGCGACACGACTGAATCCAGCTCGCCGTGAACGATGATCGCCGGCATTCCGGGATATTCGCGCGTGTCGACGGCAGCATCGACGAGCGTGACGGGGTCGTTGCGACTGCCGCGACGCATGACATCCATCGCGCCGATTGCCGAACTAGCCTCGCCGAACACTACCCCAGAGTGCAAGCCGACAGCGGCGAACAGTTGCGGATATCGCACCGCCAACAAGGCGGACATGCCAGCACCCGCCGACATGCCGGCGAGATAGACGCGCTCGGCGTCGAAACCATGCTCGGCGACGACCGCCTTGACCAGCGATACGATCGACGCCGCCTCGCCGCCGCCTCCATTGCCGGACGCGTCGTACCAGCGCCAGCAACGATGCGCATGATCATGCTTAGACTGTTCGGGATACAGCACGGCGAAACCAAATTTGTCGGCGAGAAGATTGAGGCGCGTTCCTTGCGCAAAATCATCGGCATTCTGCTGACAGCCGTGCAACATGACGACGAGCGGCACTCGGTCGAGTTCGGCTTGCGGCGGCGTGTACAGCGCGTACGAAACATGGTTGACGAAGCGTCCGCCCGTCGGCGGCGCGGAATGATAGGAACGCATCCACTTCCCCAAAGCCCAGGCGGAGGCGCGCGGACGAACTCGCGACTCCCGCACCGTCGGCTGCGCACCAACGCCTGAGCCACTGCGCACAGTGGCTGCCTTGGTAGCAGCGCCCGACTTGAGTTTCGTCTTGACGCTTTTCGGTCGGGCTGGCGTTGTTGGGGGACGCGACTTCGGCACACGCAAGGGTTCGACTTGACTGGCGACCAGGCGTCTCAAGCCACGCAACCAGAGCTTGGTAAGGCTTTTCGACATTTGGCTGGGTCCTCTACAAATAAGCGAATCAGAAGGCACTCTGCAGTGATGATGACAAGACGTGCCCAGTTGTGCATCGCACAATAGCATCAAAAAGACGGTTTCGAGCGACTCGAAAACTCATATAACGGGACGAATTCAAAGGCAATCAAGGCGAAAGAGAATTTTTAACCGAAGTTACACGACGTAACTGACATCATCTTTTCGGCCGAGTCGCATAATTAGGGATTGTCCCAGCAGGTATACTCCAAGGTCTTCTCCACGCAGTCGTGACAGCCGGTGCGAGATGCACGCTCCATGTCGCACTGCAGCAACCTCTATTCCCAAGCTCTGAAATGAACCTTGTTCCATCAGCCTCAACCTGGTTTTTCGTTACCGCTTTTGGCAGCGTCGGCGTCATGGCGCCGTTGGCGGTCGTGGTTGCGGCGTGGCTCGCCGTCGGCTACCGATGGAAATACGCGTGCGCGTGGCTCGGGTTGCTCGGTGTTGCCAGCGGACTCGTGGCGTTGAGCAAGATCGCGTTTATCGGTTGGGGAATCGGCGTGCGCGATCTGGATTTCACCGGCATCAGCGGTCATGCGTTGATGTCGACGGCTGTACTGCCGGTTGCGCTATTCGTCGCCGCGTTGTCGATGCGCGCGTCGTTGCGCGTCACAGCGATCGTGCTGGGACTTGTTATCGGTGTAATGGTGGGCGTGTCGCGTGTCGTGCTGAACGCGCATTCGATCTCGGAAGTGGTCGCGGGAGGTTTGCTTGGCGCAGTGGTGGCCGTTGCTTTCGCGTGCATCGCGTGGCGGGCGCAAGCGGCGAAAACGCTATCACCGGGACCGGTCGCGGCGAGCCTGGCTGCGGTCGTGATTGCGTTGCATGGCGTGCCGGTGCCTACTCAGCAGTGGATTACGCAGATCGCGCTGGAACTGTCCGGCCACGAGCGGCCGTATATCCGGGCGCGCTGGAAAGTGCAAAACTATCGAATTCCAGCGCGTCGGACCGAGGCGCTGGCGGTGCCGTTCGCGGTTGCTTGAGCGGCCGCCTGAGCAGCCGCACTCTCTGCAAGCCTCAGTCGTTCACACCAATGATCACGCTGGAAGCCTTGATCACTGCAACGGCTTTCTGACCTTCTGCGAGGCCAAGTGTATCGGCGCTGCGGTTCGTGATGATCGCGGTCACCGTGGTTGCGTCGTCCAGCGTCAATGTCACTTCGGCGTTCACGGCGCCCTTCGTCACACTCGCCACCGTGCCACGCAACTGATTGCGTGCCGAAATCTTCGCGGGCGCGTCTTCCATCAGCATGACCCACGACGCCTTGATGAGCGCGAACGCTTCGCTGCCTTCCTTGAGACCGAGCGATTCGGTGCTTTCGTGCGTAACCACGGCAACGATCGTCTGTCCACCCGGCAAGCCCAGTTCGATTTCGTCGTTCACCGCGCCGCGTGTGACTTTGGTGACTTTCCCCGCTAATTGATTGCGTGCACTCGTTTTCATTCCTAGTCTCCCTATGAGTTGCCAGTCGCGAGCGAAGCCTTCTATGGCCATGCCCGCTTGTTGAAGAAACTTGCGATGCTCGCGTTCGACCGCTTGGTAGGTTTCGATGAGACGCCGCGCCGCCGATGTCAATGTGGTTCCGCCTCCGCCCCGCCCACCGCTTGCGGTAATCACGAGTGGCTCGCCAGCGAGATTGTTCATGGTGTCGACCGCATCCCAGGCCGCCTTGTAGCTCATGCCGACGGCCTTTGCGGCCGCCGTGATTGATCCGTTATCGCGAATCGCCGCGAGCAGCGCAATACGCGCCGCGCCGCCAAGAGTCGCGTCGCCGCTTTGCAGCCAGACAGCGCCACCAACTGCCAATGAATCGGCCGTGGCGGAGGGTGCTGTTTCGTTCATCGATTGCCTCCCGCATCGCGTTGCGCATTATATCGGCGCGCGTACACGGCCACGAACGATAGGTCAGAAAGCCGTTTCAATTCATACGAATGCCAATCATTCTCGCAGTCACGAAATCGACACACGGCGAGTGAAACATGGCGCATTGCGCTTTCACCGATTCGCGCAAGCCCCGCTCAAGCCAAGGACGCGACATGAACGACTTTGCTCTTTCTACAGGCCGTCAGGGCCGCACCACCGGGCAACGGCTCGCCCTGCTGCTCTTTCTAATCGCCATCGCGGGAGGCGCCGTTTATTGCGTCACGCATCTTTTCGAAGACCTCTCGCCCGTGCGCGAATCGTCAGCGTTTCCGTACATCTTGCTTGGCATTGCGCTTTTGATCGCGCTCGGCTTCGAGTTCGTCAATGGCTTTCACGATACCGCGAACGCCGTCGCCACCGTCATCTACACGCACTCGCTTACACCGAATCTGGCTGTCGTCTGGTCCGGCGCGTGGAACTTCGTCGGCGTGCTGGTCTCGAGCGGCGCGGTGGCCTTCGGTATCCTGCAACTGCTGCCCGTGGAATTGATCATCGGCGTGGGGAGCTCGCAGGGCTTCGCGATGGTCTTTGCGCTCCTGATCGCGGCGATCATCTGGAACCTCGGCACGTGGGCGCTCGGCTTGCCGTCGTCCAGTTCGCATACGCTGATCGGCTCCGTGATCGGCGTCGGGCTGATGAACCAGATGCTGCACGGCGCGAACGGAACGTCGGGCGTCGATTGGGCGCAAGCGACCTCGGTCGGCAAGTCGCTGCTGCTTTCGCCGCTGGTCGGCTTTATCGCCGCGGGCTTTTTGCTCTACGTGATGAAACTGGTCGTGCGCGTGCCCGCGCTCTACAAGGAACCGGAAAAGAACACGCCGCCGCCCTTCTGGATTCGCTGCCTGCTGATTCTCACCTGCACGGGCGTTTCGTTCGCGCACGGCTCCAACGACGGCCAGAAAGGCATGGGCCTCATCATGCTGATTTTGATCGGCACGGTGCCGACCGCCTACGCGCTCAACAAGGCCGTCACGGCCGAGGAAACGCAGACCTTCCTCTCGGTTAGCCATAACGCATCCGAAGTGCTGCAGCGTTACGCCGATGGCAAGCCCGCCGCCACGGATTCACGCGGCGCCGTCGAGCATTACGTGCAGACAAAGACGCTTGCGCCGGACACGGTTCCGTCGCTGAAAAATCTGATCGATTCCATCGATGCGAAAGTGCGTCCGAGCGAAACCATCGCCAATTTGCCGCAGGGAACGGTGCGCAACGTGCGTAACGACATGTACGTGGCATCGGAAGCGCTGCGTCTGATGGAAAAGCAAAAAGCGCCGGCCTTCACGAATGACGATTCCGCCGTGCTCACCAACTACAAGGCGCAGATCGATCACGCCACCAAGTTCATCCCGACCTGGGTGAAGGTTGCGGTGGCCGTCGCGCTCGGGCTTGGCACGATGGTCGGCTGGAAGCGCATCGTGGTGACGGTGGGCGAGCGTATCGGCAAGACGCATCTGACATATGGACAAGGCGCTTCGGCGGAACTGGTCGCGATGCTGACCATTGGCGCCGCCGACGTTTACGGCTTGCCGGTGAGCACGACACACGTGCTGTCGTCGGGCGTCGCGGGCACGATGGCCGCGAACGGCTCCGGTCTTCAATGGCGCACCGTGCGTAGTCTCGCGCTGGCTTGGGTGCTGACCTTGCCGGTGTCGATCGTCCTCGCGGGCGGACTTTTCTGGGCCTTCCGCGGTATCTTCTAAGCGTTCGTTTCGCATCCGTTTCGCATCCCTTTCGCATCCCACGCAATTGCACGGCGCAGAGTTCGATCCGCGCCGTGCAAGTTTTGCCCACCCCCATCTGCATCGACTCCCTTTTCGACAATCCGCCTTAACCGCGCAACCGTTCGATTGCGCGCCTAGCCTTTATCCATAAGCCTGAGCCGCTGCGGCACAGCTATTGCTATACACCACTCGTCGATCGCAACCCGACCGGCTGGCGGCCGAAAGCCGCCACTCGACGTGTCGCTGCGTGGGAGACCATGGCGGGGCCGGTTCAAGGCGATCTTTCGATAAGGAGAAGACAAAATGACGATCGGAACCATACTGCTGATTATCCTGATCTTGCTGCTGGTGGGCGCAATCCCGTCGTGGCCGCACAGCCGTAGCTGGGGTTACGGGCCGAGCGGTATCTTGGGCATCGTGCTGATCGTGGTCATCGTGCTGTTGCTCATGGGTCGCATATAACCGCCTGAACGGTTTGCAAACAACGTTCGAGACAGACCGCAAACAAAAGGGGCGCTCAACCAATGTTGAGCGCCCCTTTGCTTTTGTAGCGAATCGATTTAAACCCGCGACTTAAACCCGCGATTAAAACTCGCGTTTCAAACCCGCATGACCTGTCCGTTTGGTTCGATCTTGCGCGGAATCACCGGTTCTGCCGGCTTGCGCGATGACGATGACGCCGACGGCCTGCTTGGAACCGCAGCAGCGCCCGACGATTCGACCGTGCCTTTATCCGCCACCTGCTTGACGGCCGTGGCGCCTTTGCGTTTCTTCTTCGCCGTGCTCTGCGCGGTGTTCTGCGTCGGCACACGCACCTTGTTCTTGGACTTCGTGGCCTGGACCTCAGGCGGATTCCAGACTTCCGTGTAACGCTCGGCAGCAATAGCCGTGGATGAACCGAGCAAGACAGCGATGGTAAGCAATGCGAGCTTCAAGAGGTCCGCTCCGTGAATTAGTGATCCGCTCTGCGCGAGAGGATGGCGTCGAGCGACCGCTCGGAAGTGTCCAGTTCCAGCAGCGCGGCGTCCAGTCGGTCGAGCGCGCGGGCGGCGAACTGGCCGTCTTGTTGGTCGTCCGGTTCGACGCGAGTGGCGTCGAAAGCCGCGTTGACGGCGCGTGTCGCGCGCATGAAACGTTCGAGCGCGGCGGCTTCGAGCGACTCGTTGCGTGGGTTCATCGGCAAACTCCTTGTTGCGGACAAGCTGTACGAATATACAGTAACCCGGCGGGATGCAAAACACTCCGCACGCGGCGTGGCAAAAATGCCAAACATCGCTTGACCGGCGCGCGGCCGCCGTTTCTCACGTTTGAAGACGGCATTTCGCCGCGTGCATGTCGACAAGCATTCGCGTTAAGCCGCGCTTAATTTTCGACGCACAAACTCCAATCGCGCCCGAACCAGCGCCGCCTTCAACCGTTAGGCGACGAGCCGATCAGATGAGGAATGTGCCATGCCCGCCAATAACGCCGCGCGTCAGTCATTTGCCAACATTGCATCGACGATGCGCAAGCAGTCCGCGCTCAAGCTTCAGGAATGCCGCCTGTCGGAGCCGGTCGAACCGCCGTGGGGAACGGCGTATCGGACGATCGAATGGTCGCTGAAAAGCGATCCGCGCGTGCAGCGACGGGTGGTTCCGGCCGACTGCACCGCCTCCGAATTGGCTGAAACACTACGGTCGCACGTGCCCGGCCGGTGCTACGGTCCATCGGACGAAGACTAAAAACGCCTTGTACTAATCCATAAATGGACTATTATGAGTCTCAAGTTCCTTTAGAGACTCAAAGATAATGCCATCTGCTGCACGCATCGCCTCGCCGGAGAGTGGGCTTCCGCCGCCGCGTCTGGCTCCCGGCTTGGGCGAGCTATCCGCTGCCGGTCTGCGCGCTTTTTTGAACATCGCGCGGGACTGGTCGCTATCCATCGAAGAGCAGATCGTTTTGCTCGGCTCGCCGGGCCGCTCGACCTTCTTCAAATGGAAGAATGCGCCCGACTCGGCGCGGCTCACGCGCGACACACTCGAACGCCTTTCGCTGATTCTCGGCATCTACAAGGCGCTGCAGATTCTGCTTCCTGAGCCGGCCGCCGCCGATACCTGGATCAAACGCCCCAATACCGCGCCGCCGTTCGGCGGCAGACCTGCGCTTGCTCGCATGCTGGCGGGCAATATCAGCGACCTTCTGGCGGTTCGGCAATATCTGGATGCAATGCGAGGCGGATGGGCGTGATCGAAAACAAGGATGTGATTCAAGCCGCGGACTGGCGCACACGCTGGCCGCACGGCCAACTGGACTGGTCGCCGGCATATCGGGTAATTCCCACGCGGTTTCCCGCCGTCAATCTGTTCGATCGCGTCGCGCGCCCGGAAGACTTCGAAGCGCTCTACGCGCTGGAAGCGATGACGAACGACCGCCTGCGTACCGAAGTCGGCGATCTCGATCTCGTTCCGCCCGACGAGCGCTGCTTCGGGCCGGGCTGCGGGCCGATCATGGCCGCGTTCACGCATCTGAACCCCAATGGCAGCCGCTTTTCCGACGGCAGCTACGGCGTGTTTTATTGCGGACGCGAACGGCAGACGGCTATTGCGGAGACGCGCTATCACTCGGGGCTATTTCTCGCTGCAACCAAGGAAGCGCCGCTTCGTCAGCAGATGCGCCTGTACACGGTGATCGCGCATGGCGAAGTGGTCGATCTGCGTGGAAATCGCATCGCGGAAGCGGGACTCGATGCGCGCATCCTCGATCCCGACGACTACGCGCCCGGCAAGGCGCTCGGACGCGCTATCCGGGCGGCGGGCGTGCCGGGCATTGCGTATCCGTCCGTGCGGGATACGCAGGGCGAATGCCTCGCCGCGCTGCACACCACGATGCTGCGCGACTGTCATCACGCGGCGTACCTGGAATACAACTGGAACGGCGAGACAGTCGACTATGTGTTCGAGTTGAATCAAGTGGGCTAGCGAATCAACTCATCGCCACGGCGGCCGGCGACCGCGTACGCGCTAGCTTCTTCGCGGCCGGCCGCGCCGCTTTCGGCCGAGTCTTGCGCGCCACGGTAGATACCGCTTGCGCCGCCGCACTCTTGCCGCTCGCCTTCAAGCCGCCCGCACGCGCCTTTTTGCTCGATTCGGCGAGAAGGTTGGTCAGCCGCGCATCGTTCGGAACGGTACCCTTGCGGTTTTTGCGCGCGGCTTCGCGGGCGCGACGCTTCGCATCTTTTTCGAGGAAGATGGCAAGCGCAGCTTCGTCGGTCTTGAGGCCGTGGCGACGCGAAGGCGGCATCGATTCCGCCAGTTCGCCCGCTTCGAACGCCTCGATCACCGCCGGATGCACATAGCACTTACGGCACACCGCCGGCGTATTGCGCAGCAGTTGCGACACTTCCTTGATGGTCCCGACGATGTGCTTGCGCGCCTCCGTCACCGTTTCCCATTGCAGCCGCCGCAGCGCCGCGAGCGCGAACACGCTGCCGGCCCACGTGCGATAGTCCTTCGCCGTGAAATCCGCGCCGGTGATCTCGCGCAGATAATCGTTGATATCTGATGAACTCACCGCGTGGCGCTCGCCATCGGCATCGAGGTATTGGAAAAGGTCTTGCCCCGGCAAATCCATGCAGCGCTTCACGATCTTGGCCACGCGCGCATCGCTGACGGAAACGTCGTGCTCGATCCCGCTCTTGCCGCGAAACCGGAAGCGCAGCGTCCCCGACGACACCTTCAAATGGCGCTTGAGCAGCGTCGTCAGTCCATACGACTGGTTTTCCCGCGCATATTCCTCGCTGCCAACGCGCACGAGCGTCGTATCGAGCAAGCGCACGACCGTCGCGAGCACCTTGTCGCGCGGCATGCCGTCGAGGGCAAGATCGCGCGTGACGCGGGCGCGCAGCTTAGGCAGCACCGCGCTGAACGCGAGCATGCGCTCGTATTTGGTGGCATCGCGCGTTTCGCGCCATTGCGGGTGATAGCGATATTGCTTGCGACCGCGCGCATCGCGGCCGGTGGCTTGCAAGTGGCCGTGCGCGTCCGGACAGATCCAGACATCGATATAAGCGGGCGGAATGGCCAGTGCGCTGATGCGGCGGATCTCCGCTTCATCGTCGATACGCTTGCCCTGCGTGTTGAAGAAGGCGAATTTCCCGTCGATCCATTCGCGCGTGTAGCCGCGACGCGAATCGTCCACATACCGAAGTCCGGGCGGCAGATCTTCGGGACAGCCTTGCGCGCCGCTGCCCGAAAGCACTTCGGCGACGCTCGCGCCGCCGCCTGCTTCATTACTTTTCGCAATCCGCGCCACGTCTGCCTCGCTTGTCTGCTCATGTCGATGGCAGGCTATCGAGCAACGTGCGTGCCTCGGGCACGTGCGCGATCAGGGCAGCGCCAGCTCCCGCGCGCCTTCGGAGGCGGCCCAGCGCTCTTTGACCGACCAGCGTTCATCGGTGCCCGGCTGGACGATGGTCAACCGCCCTTCCGATGCGAACGCGCCGGTATCGATAAAGATCTGCGCGCCGACTTGCTTGACCACGCGCTGCGGCGTGTGTCCGCAGTACGTGGGCGAAAGTCCGCGCTGGCGCGCCGGGTCCACGCTGCCGAGCGCCAGGCCGCGGCCCCAAAGCATGTCGGTACGCGCCTGGTCGGAGAAATCGGCGGTGTCGAGATCGGCGTCGCTGCCGAAGAATTCCGCGTGCAGCACGTTGAAGCGCCGCGCGCCGCTGCCGACTATTCGCACGAGCGGCAGCCTCGCCAAACGAATCGCGAGCGCTTCGAGCTGATCGTGCCCGAGCGTCTGCGCCCACGCCCCGCCAATGGCATACCACGCCTCGCGGCGCATGGTGCCGGTGGCAACCGCGATCAGCGATTCCTCGTGATTGCCCATCACCGGATAGAACCACGTCTTGTCGATCAGGTCGATGGCGGCGAGCGAATCCGTGCCGCGATCGATCAGATCGCCGACCGAGAACAGCCGGTCGCGGGCGCCGTCGAAGCCTATCTCGCGCAGGAGATAGCGCAGCGCGTCCACGCAGCCGTGCAGGTCGCCGACCACGAAATCGCGGCCAGTCTCGTTGGCTGGGTGCCGGCAAACGGCAGGTAAAGTAGGACCATTCATTCGAGCGATCTTAGCGTCAGTTAAACGGGGCGTGTGCGGCGTGGGTCGCTTTCATCACGCAAATGACGGTTGGAATACCGGTTCCCGGAATCTGCGTCACCCAAGGCTGGCTGAAAGGCGCATCGGCAATAATCGCTGCGAAAGTCGCCCGCGCTCACGCCAACGCAAAAAGACAATGATCATTCTCCCAACCGTTTTGCGCAACCGCCCGCGCGCCCTGATCGGCCTTCTGGTCGGCATATCGGTCAGCGCGCTGATTCCCCTCGACGTCACGCCGACCGTGCGAGTCCTGATTGGCTGGGACACGGCCGTGTGGCTTTATCTGCTGCTCATCTGGATACAGATGGCGACCGCGGACCAGAGTAACGTGCAGCAACTCGCCGAGCGCGAAGACGAAAACGCGGCCGCCGTGCTGATGATCGTGAGCGTCGCGGCGCTGGCGAGTCTGGTCGCCATCGTCGTGGAACTATCGGCGGCGAAGAGCATGGGCTCGCATGGGCTGCCGAAGTATTTGCTGACGGGCGCGACCATGCTCGGCGCGTGGTTCCTCATTCCGACGATGTTCACGCTGCACTATGCGCGCCACTACTATCGCTCGACCGAAGGCGAACCCGCGCTCCGATTTCCCGACCGGCATCTGAAGCCGGACTACTGGGACTTGCTGTACTTCTCCTTCACCATTGCGGTGGCATCGCAGACTTCGGATGTCGTCGTCTGCTCGAAGAGCGCGCGCAAGACGGCGCTCGCGCAATCGGTGCTTTCGTTCTTCTTCAATCTCGCGGTGCTCGGCCTCTCGGTCAATATCGCGGCGAGCATGGTCGGCGGCTGAACGCATCCACGCAACGCGACTGTCACACCTTCCAAATAAGCTGACCGCACGCCGCATGTAAAAACGCGGCGCGCGGCGCTGTCACTTTTACACGGCTCGAAATCCAGGGCTTCGGGCGCCTTCAAGTCTGCTCATTCGCGACAAAGGCGGAAATGATCGTGGCCATACGCACACGTTTCGTGCGCGCATGGCACGGCGATTGCTGCACTGCGCCAGTGAATTAGATAGAAACCCTGATCAGCACCGCGAATGCGCGGCCCGGTATCCCGCTCTGGCATCGAAGAGCGCGAGGCCATCGCCACGCGACTTCCGCACTGGAGCCCACTTTGCCCTTGAACGTTCTGCTGGTCGCCTCCGAGGCCGTGCCACTCGCCAAAACCGGCGGTCTCGGCGACATGGTCAGCGCTTACGCCGCCGCGCTGCGTGAAGCCGGCGTCGATGCCACCATTCTCCTGCCCGCTTATCCAAACGCCATCGCCCAGGCGACCGATCTCGTCCGCGTCGCGGTGCTCACAGGCTTGCCTGGTGGCGACGCGACGCTCATACGTGGCCGCATGCCCGACACCGGCGTGCCGGTTTTGATGCTGCGCTGCGACGCGCTCTACGCCCGCACGGGTCTGTATCAGGACGCGCAAGGCCGCGATTATCCCGACAACGCCGTGCGCTTCGCGACGCTTTCGGCCGCCGCCGTGCGTATCGCGCAGGGTATCAAGGGCGTGAAAAAGCCCGATATCGTCCATGCGCACGACTGGCACACCGGCCTCACGCCGCTCTTGATGAAAGATGCGGGCGTGCACGCGAAAAGCGTATTCACGATCCACAATCTGGCATTCCAGGGCAATTACGCGCTCTCGCTTGGTGCGTCGCTCGGCGTGCCGCAAAAGTGGCTGGCAAATGCGTTGACCGATCCGCAAAGCATCGAGTTCTATGGCGCGCTCAGTCTGATGAAAGCCGGCATCATCCATAGCGACAAAGTGACGACCGTCAGCGAAACCTATGCGCGCGAAATTATGACGCCGCGCTTCGGCCATCTGATGGAAGGCGTGCTGCAAAGCTGTAAGGACAAGCTGTCGGGCGTGGTGAACGGCATCGACGAAGAGACGTGGAATCCGGCTAGCGATCCCCTGATCGAGCGCAACTATTCCTTCGACGATATGCGCGGCAAGCACGCTTGCAAGCGGACCTTGCAGCGCATGTTCGGCCTGCCGGTCGATCCGTTCGCGCCGCTGATGGCAATCGGCAGCCGCATGACCGGTCAAAAGCTCGCCGATGTCGTGCTCGACGCACTGCCGCGTCTGCTCGAAAAGCATCCGCGTCTGCAACTCGCGGTGATCGGCAAGGGCGAATCGCACATCGAGAAAGGTTTCAGGCGGCTTGCGCAAGAGTTTCCCGATCGCGTGGGTGTGCGGATCGGCTATGACGAGCGGCGCGCGCATGCACTGCACGCGGGCGCGGACATTCTCCTGCATGGCAGCCGCTTCGAGCCTTGCGGCCTCACGCAACTCTACGCGATGCGCTATGGCACCCTGCCCGTCGCGTCGCGCGTGGGCGGTCTGGCGGATACCATCGTCGACGCCGCCGAAGCCGCCGTGCGAGAAACCGTCTATCTGCGCGACGGCACTTACGACACGCCGATCGCCATCGAAGAAACGTCGGCGGCGCCGACGGGCTTCCTCTTCGAAGGCGAATCCGCAGACGATGTCGTGCAGGCCGCGAGCCGCGCCATCGACGCCTACATGCGCCCGCAGACCTGGCGCGAACTTCAGCGCAATGCCATGTCGTGCGACTTCGGCTGGCGCGAAGCCGTGGCGAAGATGGTTGCACTCTATGTCGATCTCAGCGGCCTCAAGCCGAGCAAGACCGCCTTGCGTACCCGCCGTATTGCCGATGCCGCTTCGCAAGCCGCGCATCCGGCCATTCTCGAGACAGCCGAGCGCCTCGTCGCGCGCACTGCCTGAGCCCAAGCCTCGAAGCTATTGCACGGCAGCGTCGTCACGTCAGACGCAATGGCATTCGGGGCGCGGCACGCTACGTGCTCCAACCCCCGATGCGAAGCCCCGAAGGAAACTCTTGGGGGGCCGTGGCGCCCACCGGCGAGATGCACTCTCGCGCCGGTGCCTCGCGATATGCGACGCGGGCCAGTGTCGATACCGGCGGTACTGTGTTATCCATGTGTCGATACGTCTTGGCCCGTGACGCGTGCACAAACGACACGCGTCGTGATATATGGACCGACGCGTTGCCAGTTTGGCCCGTGAGCGTGATCGCGATTCAAAGCCCGCATCCCCGCCACCGCAGGACGACTCTGGAAAAGACGAACGATGGAAAACCATCAAGCTCATCATGCGTATGCGCCTCGTATCTACTTCATCGATCCCCTTCTCGTCGGCCCCTTGCCGAACTGGCCGGCTCAGTTCGAGCACGCAGCGGCGCTGGGCTTCGATCACGTCCTGATCGGCTCGCCGTTTGCGCCCGGAAGCAACGGGCATCGCGAGGCAGTTGCCGATCATCATCAACTTCACGCTGTTTTTGAATCCGACGCGAGCGCGGCGGACGGTCTGCGCCAGCTCGCCGATATCGCCACGAAGCACAAGCTGACCTTGCTCGTCGATATCGTGATCGACCGCGTCAGTGCCGAAGGCGGTCTTTATCAGGACAACAAGCATTGGTTCGAGCCGTTCGAGAGCGCGGATGCGCGGCTCGATCCGCGTCGCGCGCCCAGTCAGCGCGATGTCGCGCAGGCAAGGTTCGGCGATGGCGAGGCGGCGCATCATCTGACCGAGTGGTGGGCGAAGGAATTGTGTCTGCTCGCGGACGCGGGCGTTGGCGGCTTTCGCTTCGACTCGCCGCATGCGGTGCCCGCGCACGTGTGGCGGCGTCTGGGCGCGGCAGTGCGCGAGAAACATCCGCAAACCCGTTGGCTCGCATGGACGGTCGGCCTCACGCGTCACGATCTGCATGGACTGAGCGACGCCGGCTTCGACGCGGTCTTCGCCTCCACGCGCTGGTGGGACTATCGCAGCGCGTGGCTCACGGACGAACATGCGGCGCTCGCGCGCATTGCATCGCCGATCACGTTTCCGGAAGAGCCGTACGGCGCGCGTCTCATCAGCGAATTGAGCGATACCAGCGATACCGCGCTCGTCGAACGCGCCTATAACCGCTCGCTCTTCACCGCGACCGCGCTCGGCACCGGTCTGCTCGTGCCGATGGGCTTCGAATACGGTGTGCCTTTGCCGATGTCGCCGCAATACGGCGTCGCGGCGGAATATCAGCGCGCGAAAAGCGAAGCGCGCTTCGACCTGTCGAGTCAGGTCAAGCGCGCGAACGCATTGCAGCGCGATACCGGCACGCTCGAAAGCGTCGGCGAATTGCGCGCGCTGACCGGCGCGGGCACGCCCTACGCCGCGTTGATTCGCTCCGACAGCGCGGACTTGCGCCGCAGCGATTCGGCGATTCTCGCGATCTTCAATCCCGATCTCGTCGCGCCGGTGCATGTCGATACCCTGCATCTGCTCGAATCGGTGCCGGGCAATTACACGCGTTTCGCGCCGCTCGACGACGCCAAGGCGAAGCCCGAACGTCTCTTGCCGTTCACCCTGAAAGCGGGCGATGTACGCTTGTTCCGCGCCGAAGCCGAGCCTTTCATCCTGCTCGCGCAGCCGCAAGTCAAGCGAGGCGCGAAGAGCGCCGATAAAAAGTCGGTGGCCGAAGCGATCTCCGCGCCGCGGGTGTCTATCGAGAGCGTCACGCCTTCGGTCGATAACGGGCGCTTTCCGGCAAAGCGTATCGTGGGCGAAGCCGTGCAGATTCAGGCGGCGATCTTCGCCGAAGGTCACGACAAGATCGCCGCCGCCGTGCAATGGCGTGCCGCCGACGAAACCGAATGGCACGAAGCGCCGATGACCGCCGTGCTCCCGCTTGGCAACGACTTGTGGACCACGCGCATTCCGCTCGAACGCGTGGGCCGTCACGAATTCGTCGTGATGGCATGGCGCGACGATTTCGCCTCGCTCACCGACCACATGTCGAAGAAGCTGAAGGCCGGGCAAACCGTCGAACTCGAACTAGAGGAAGTGCGGCATCTGTTCGCGCTGATCCTCGCCGAAGTGAAGACGGTCGAGGAGTCGGATAGCGCGCCGCTGGAGAAGATCGTCAAGGAATTCGCCAAGGCCGATGCCGCGCGCAAGCTCGAACTCGCGCTCGCGCCCGCAACCGCCAAGGCCATCGCGGCGGCGCGCCACCGGCCGTTTCTGTCGCGCGACCCGGTGGTGTATCGCATCGACTCGGAGCGCGCGGCGGCCCGCTTCGCAAGCTGGTACGAGATCTTCCCGCGTTCGATGAGCGACGACGTGAATCGTCACGGCACGTTCATCGACGTGATCGGCAAGATGCCGCGCATCCGCGAGATGGGTTTCGACGTGCTCTATTTTCCGCCGATTCATCCTATTGGCATTGCCAACCGCAAGGGCAAGAACAATTCGCTGACGGCCGAGCCGGGCGATGTCGGCAGCCCTTATGCCATCGGCGGCAAGGAAGGCGGACACACGGCGGTGCATCCGGAACTGGGCAATCTCGACGACTTCAAGCGCATGCTCGACGCCGCGCATGAACACGGTCTCGAGATCGCGCTGGACTTCGCCGTGCAATGCTCGCCGGATCACCCGTGGCTGAAGGAGCATCCGACGTGGTTCGCATGGCGTCCGGACGGCACGCTGCGTTATGCGGAGAATCCGCCCAAGAAGTATCAGGACATCGTGAATCCGGACTTCTATGCGCAGGACGCCAAGCCCGATCTGTGGCTTGGCCTGCGCGACGTGTTCCTGCACTGGATTGCGGCGGGCGTGCGCATTTTCCGGATCGATAACCCGCATACCAAGCCGTTCCCGTTCTGGGAATGGGTGATCGGCGACGTGCGTGCGCGTCACCCCGACGTGATCTTCCTCGCCGAAGCCTTCACGCGTCCGCGCGTGATGAACCGTCTGGCGAAGCTCGGCTTCTCGCAGTCGTACACGTACTTCACGTGGCGCGAGTCGAAGCGCGATTTCGTCGAGTACATGCACGATCTCACGCAGACCGATGCAAAGGAATTTTTCCGGCCGAATTTCTTCGTCAACACGCCGGACATCAACCCACGCTTCTTGCAGAGCTCGGGACGTCCGGGCTTCGTGATCCGCGCGGCGCTGGCGGCAACGCTCTCCGGGCTCTGGGGCGTGTATAGCGGCTTCGAACTGTGCGAGGCGGCCGCGCTGCCGAACAGCGAGGAATATCTCGACTCCGAGAAGTATCAGCTGCGCGCGTGGGACTGGAACCGGCCCGGCAATATCGTCACCGAAGTGACGGCGCTCAATCGCATCCGCCGCGCGAATCCAGCGTTGCAGACGCATCTCGGCGTGAACTTCCTGCCCGCGCATAACGACAAGATCCTGTTCTTCGAAAAGGCGAACGAGTCGCGCGACAACGTGGTGCTCGTCGCGATCAACCTCGATCCGTTCAACGAACAGGGCGCGGATATCGAACTGCCGTGGCAGACGCTCGAACGCTGGGGCGTCAACGAATGGGATGCGATCGCCGTGGAGGATCAAGTCACGGGCGATCGGTTCGAATGGCGCGGACGGCGCCAGCATGTGCGGCTCAATCCGCATTCGCTGCCGTTCGCGATCTGGCGCATTTCGCCGACCTGGGGACTGCCCAAGCCGCAACCGAACGAATAAAGATGCACTCATCCGGCGACCTACGAGACGCCGCGAACCAAAAACAAGGGCGGCAGCAAGCCCGCAAAGCGCATGGAGCAAACCGTGGATACAAGGGTGAAGCGCAACAAGACTTCGCAAGTCAGCGACGATCCGCTCTGGTACAAGGACGCGATCATTTATCAGGTTCACATCAAGTCGTTCTTCGATGCGAACAACGACGGCATCGGCGATTTTCCCGGCCTGCTCGCAAAGCTCGATTACATCGCGGAACTTGGCGTCGATGCGATCTGGCTGCTGCCGTTCTATCCGTCGCCACGCCGCGACGATGGCTATGACATCGCCGACTATCGCAACGTGCATCCGGACTACGGCACGCTCGGCGATGTCCGCCGCTTCATTCAGGAAGCGCACGCGCGCGGCATTCGCGTGATCACCGAACTCGTCATCAATCACACTTCGGACCAGCATCCGTGGTTTCAGCGCGCGCGTCGTGCGAAGCCGGGTTCGAACCATCGCAACTACTACGTCTGGTCCGATACGGACAAGAAGTACGAAGAGACGCGCATCATTTTCATCGACTCGGAGCCGTCCAACTGGACGCACGATCCAGTCGCGGGTCAGTACTACTGGCACCGCTTCTATTCGCACCAGCCCGATCTGAACTTCGACAACCCGGCGGTCATCAAGGAAGTGCTGAGCGTGATGCGCTTCTGGCTGGACATGGGCATCGACGGGTTGCGGCTGGACGCGGTGCCGTATCTGGTCGAACGCGAGGGCACCAACAACGAGAATCTGCCCGAGACGCACCAGATCCTGAAGAAGATTCGCGCGACCATCGACGCGGAGTACCCGAACCGCATGCTGCTCGCGGAAGCGAACCAGTGGCCGGAAGACGTGAAGGAATACTTCGGCGATGAAGACGAATGCCACATGGCGTTCCACTTCCCGTTGATGCCGCGCATTTACATGTCGATTGCGAGCGAAGACCGCTTCCCGATCACCGACATCATGCGGCAGACGCCGGACCTGGGCGTGACGAATCAGTGGGCGATCTTTCTGCGCAACCACGACGAACTCACGCTCGAAATGGTCACGGACTCCGAGCGCGACTACTTGTGGAACACGTATGCAAGCGACCGCCGCGCGCGTCTGAACCTCGGCATTCGACGCCGGCTCGCGCCGCTGATGGAGCGCGACCGCCGCCGTATCGAGCTGATCAATTCGCTGCTGTTGTCGATGCCGGGCACGCCCGTGATCTATTACGGCGACGAACTCGGCATGGGCGACAACATCCACCTCGGCGACCGCGATGGCGTGCGTACGCCGATGCAATGGTCGTCCGACCGCAACGGCGGGTTCTCGCGCGCCGACCCAGAACAACTCGTGCTGCCGCCGGTGATGGGTTCGCTGTATGGCTACGACGCGGTGAACGTGGAATCGCAAAGCCGCGATCCGCATTCGCTTTTGAACTGGACGCGCAAGATGCTGGCCGTGCGCCGCTCGAAGCACGCGTTCGGCCGCGGCACGATCCGCTTTCTGCGGCCGAATAATCGCAAGATCCTGGCGTATCTGCGCGAGCTCGAAGGCGAGCCGCCGATTCTCTGTGTGGCCAACCTGTCGCGCGCGCCGCAAGCGGTGGAACTCGATCTGTCGGAGTTCGCCGGCTCCGTGCCGCTGGAAATGACGGCGGATTCGCCGTTCCCGGCCATCGGCCAGTTGACGTATCTGCTGACTTTCCCGCCCTACGGCTTCCTGTGGTTCCAGCTTTGCCCAGGCAACATGCGTCCGGCCTGGTCGCAAGCGCCTTCGGAGCAACTGCCCGAATTCGTCACGATGGTGATTCGCGCCGGTCAAACCGGTCCGACGCCGGAAAACGTGCGTCTGCTCGAATCGGAAGTGCTGCCTTCGTATTTGAGCAAGCGCCGCTGGTTTGCGTCGAAGGATCAGAAGCTGCATGCGGTTCGTCTCGCCGCGCTCACGACGATCGAAGGCGCGGGCTTTGCGTTCACGGAAATCGAAGCCGATGTCGGCGATCACACCGAGCGCTACGTGCTGCCGCTTTCCATTGCGTGGGGCACGGAAACGACCTCGCCGCTTTATATGCAACTCGCGCTGGCGCGGGCGCGCCGGAATCGCGTGATCGGACATATCACCGATGCCTTCGCCGTGCCGAACTTCACCTACGGCATATTGCGCAAACTGAAGGAACGCGCGGTCGTGCCGACGGTGCAGAAAAGCGAGATCCGCTTCATTCCGACCGAACGGCTCGATGCACTCGACTTCAATCCGGTCGAGCCGCCGGAAATCCGCTGGCTCGCCGCCGAGCAGAGCAATAGCTCGCTCGTGATCGGCGACACGGTGGTGCTGAAGCTGGTGCGGCGCGTGGTTGGCGGCATTCACCCGGAAGCGGAGATGAGCCGTTATCTGACCAAGCTCGGCTACGCGAACACCGGCCCGCTGTATGGCGAAGTGGTGCGTGTCGATCCGCAAGGCGTGCCGCACACGCTCGTCATTCTGCAAGGCTTCATCGACAATCAGGGCGATGCGTGGAACTATGCGCTCGACTATCTGCGCCGCACGGTGGATGAACTCGCGGTCACGTTCGACTCCGAAGAGCACACGCCCGAGCGCGACGCGCAGGAGCAAGGCTTTATCGGCTACGGCAACATTGCGGGCATCATCGGCAAGCGGCTCGGCGAACTGCATGTGGCGCTTGCCTCGCCAACCGACGACGAAGCGTTCGCACCGCGCCGCGCCACGCCGGAAGACGTTCAGGGCTGGCTGAAAGGCACGTTGCAACTGCTGGAAACGGCGCTCGATATCCTCGCGCAGAAGATCGGCGATTTCAGCGAGCACGACCGCTTCCTCGCGCAGAGTCTGCTCGATCGCCGTGACATGCTGGTGGATGCAGTGAAGAAGCTCGTCTCGGACAATGCCGATGCGTTGTGCATCCGCATTCACGGTGACTTCCATCTGGGTCAGGTGCTGATGGCTCAGGGCGATGCGTATCTCATCGACTTCGAAGGCGAGCCCGCGCGTCCGCTCGAGGAACGCCGCAACAAGACGAGCCCGCTGCGCGATGTCGCCGGTCTCTTGCGCTCGCTTTCGTATGCGAGCGCCGCCGCGCAACCGACGACGGAAAATGCGCCCGCGCAAACCGCCGACCGCAAGCGCGCGCTGTTCGAGCGCCTGCGTGCGTTCGCCGAGGAAAGCTTCTTGCGCGAGTACGTGGCAGCAATTGCGGAATCGCCCGAGCCGATCGCCGGCGAAAGCGTCTTCCCGGCCCTGCTCGATCTCTTCCTGATCGAAAAGGCCGCCTACGAAATCCGCTACGAAGCAGCGAACCGGCCGACCTGGATCGGCCTTCCGTTGCGGGGCCTCGCGTCGCTCGCGAGCCGCCTGCTTGGCGACACGGGCGTTCCGCCCGCGCCCGGCACGCGACCCGTGTTCAACGCCACCAAGGACAATCCGGATGGAACCCACCATGAATAATCGTAGCGATCCAGGAGCGGATACCCGAAACCCGGCGCACGGCCTCAGTCCGCTCGACATCGACGCCATCGTCGAGGCGCGCCATCCCGATTCGTTCTCGGTCCTCGGCATGCATCAGACCGACCTCGGGCATGTGGTGCGTGTGTTCCTGCCGAACGCGGCGGGCGCAAATGTCGTCGATGCCGCGAGCGGCGAAGTGCTCGGCCATCTCGCGCGCATTCACGATTCAGGTCTGTTCGCGGGCTTCGTGGAGCGGCCGGCGGCGTATCGTCTGCAAATCGACTGGCATGGCACGCCGCAGGAAACGCACGATACGTATTCCTTCGGCCCCGTTCTCTCCGAAGACTGGCTCAACCGCCTTTCGGCCGCCGACCCTTACGCGGTGCTCGAATGCATGGGCTCGCGTCCGGTCACGCATGGCGGCGTGGCGGGCGCGCGCTTCGCGGTCTGGGCGCCGAATGCGCGGCGTGTCTCGGTGGTCGGTGACTTCAACACGTGGGACGGCCGCCGTCATCCAATGCGCCTGCGTCACAACGCGGGTGTGTGGGAACTGTTCGTGCCGGGCATCGGCGCGGGCACGCGCTACAAGTACGAGATCGTCACGCGCGACGGCCATACGCTGCCGCTGAAAGCCGACCCGTGCGCGATGCAGAGCGAGAAGCCGCCATCGACGGCATCGGTGGTGGCGGACGCGGATGCCATCGACCATTACGCATGGACCGACGCCGAATGGATGGAGACTCGCGGGAGCCGTCAGACGGCGCAATCGCCGATCACCATTTACGAAGCGCACGCCGAGTCGTGGCTGCGCGTACCCGAAGATGCGAATCGCGGCATGAACTGGCACGAGCTTGCCGAGCGCCTGATTCCGTACGCGAAGGGCATGGGCTTCACGCACCTCGAATTCATGCCGATTGCCGAGCATCCGTTCGGCGGATCGTGGGGGTATCAGCCGCTTGGCCAGTTTGCGCCGTCCGCGCGCTTCGGCACGCCGGAGCAGTTCGCGGAGTTCGTGAATCGCGCGCACGAGGCGGGGCTGGGCGTGATCATCGACTGGGTGCCGGCGCATTTTCCGAACGACGCGCACGGCCTCGTGCAGTTCGACGGCACGCCGCTTTACGAGCACGCCGATCCGCGCGAGGGCTATCACCAAGACTGGAACACGATGATCTACAACCTCGGCCGCAACGAGGTGAGCGCGTTCCTGCTCGCGTCGGGGCTTGCGTGGTTGAAGCGGTATCACGTCGATGGCTTGCGGGTCGATGCCGTGGCGTCGATGCTGTATCGCGACTATTCGCGCAAGGCGGGCGAATGGGTGCCGAACATGTACGGCGGGCGCGAGAATCTCGAATCGATCCAGTTCTTGAAGCGTCTGAACCATGAAGTGCGGTATATCCCGAACACGCCGGGCGCGATCACGATCGCCGAGGAATCGACGGCCTGGCCGGGCGTGACGGCGAGCGTCGAGAGCGGCGGTCTCGGGTTCGACTTCAAGTGGAACATGGGCTGGATGCACGACTCCCTGCACTACATGGAGGAAGATCCGGTGTATCGGCAGTATCACCATCACCTCTATACGTTCGGGATGGTCTATGCGTATTCCGAGCGCTTCGTGTTGCCTCTTTCGCACGATGAAGTGGTGCATGGCAAGGGGTCGCTCATCGGCAAGATGCCGGGCGATCTATGGCAGAAGTTCGCGAATTTGCGCGCTTACTTCGGCTTCATGTGGACGCATCCGGGCAAGAAGCTGCTGTTCATGGGCGGCGAGTTCGGGCAGTTTGCCGAGTTCAACCACGACGCGACGCCGCATTGGCACTTGCTCGACGATCCCTATCACGGCGGCGTGCAGAAGCTCGTGCGCGATTTGAACCTGCTGTATGTCGGCGAAGCGGCGTTGCATAAGCTGGATTGCGATCCGCGCGGCTTCGAGTGGATCGTCGGCGACGACAGCGGCAATAGCGTGTTTGCCTATCGGCGGACGGATGCCGAAGGGCGCGAACTCGTGGTCGTCTGCAACATGACGCCCGTGCCGCGCCAGGGGTATCGCATCGGCTTGCCGCGTGGCGGGCGATGGAGCGAGGTGCTCAATTCAGACGCCGGGATTTATGGCGGGTCCAATATGGGCAATGGCGGGGTCATTCATGCGGATGATTACCCTTCGCACGGAAAGGGGCAGTCAGCCGCGTTGACGTTGCCACCTTTGGCTACCATTGTTTTGCGGGCCGACTGAGGGTTCTTTCCGGACGTTGCGGAAGGAGGCGCGCTGGTTTGTTCGTGTCTTGTTCCGCCTCGGCGTTTATGGGGCCTTGCTAGCGGTTTCTTTTTTCTTGAGCGTTCGGGAAAGCCGAGCCGCTGGCTTGTGTTTTTGTTCGGTAACCGTCTCCCCGGCGGCTACTGAGAACGCTGCAAGCTAACTGCTTAACTTCAACGACTCATCAGCACGGGCAAGCAACAACCCTTCAGAGAACCAGAACCCACCAGCCCGGCAAGGGCAAAAACCCCGACCAAATGGCAAACGCACTCCCCGAAAAACTTCTCCCCGGCGCATCCTACCCGCTGGGAGCAAACTGGGACGGCTTGGGCGTCAACTTCGCGGTGTTTTCATCGAATGCGCACCGCATCGAGGTGTGTCTCTTCGACAGCACGGGCCGCAAGGAACTGATGCGCTTCGATCTGCCCGAATGCACCGACGAAGTGTGGCACGGCTATCTGCCCGGCGCGCATCCGGGCACGGTGTACGGCTTTCGCGCTCATGGCCCCTATCAGCCGCAACATGGTCATCGCTTCAATCCGCACAAGCTGTTGCTCGATCCCTACGCGAAGAAACTCGTCGGCCCGTGGCGATGGTCCGACGCGCTCTTCGGCTATCGCGTGCATTCCAATCGCCTCGACATGTCGATGGATCGCCGCGACTCCGCTCCGGCGATGCCCAAATGCATCGTCACCGACGACGCCTTCGACTGGTCGCGCGACAATCGCCCGAACACGCCGTGGGGCGAAACCATCATCTATGAAACGCACGTGCGCGGCGCCTCGATGCTGCGCGACGATATCCGTCAGCACGAACGCGGTTCATTCGCCGCGCTCTCGTCGCCGTGGTTCATCGAGCATCTGCAAAAGCTCGGCATCACCGCCGTCGAATTCCTGCCCGTGCACGCGTTTCTCAACGACCGCTTTCTCGTCGAACGCGGTCTTAAGAACTACTGGGGCTACAACACGGCGGCGTTTTTCGCGCCCGAGCCTTCGTATCTTTCGACGCATCGGCTGAACGAGATGCGTATCGCCGTGCGGCAACTGCATGCGGCGGGCATCGAAGTGATTCTCGACGTGGTCTACAACCACACCTGCGAAGGCAGCGAACTGGGGCCCACGGTGTCATGGCGCGGGCTCGACAATGCAAGCTACTACCGTCTGATTCCCGGCGACGAGCGGCATTACATCAACGAAACCGGTTGCGGCAATACCGTCAACCTGTCGCATCCGCGTGTCCTGCAAATGGTCATGGACTCGCTGCGCTACTGGTGCACGGCGTTCAATATCGACGGCTTCCGTTTCGATCTCGGCGTGACGCTGGGCCGCGAAGGGCACGGTTTCGATCCCGGCTCGGGCTTCTTCGACGCTATTCGCCAGGACCCGATTCTCTCGACGCGCAAGCTCATTTCCGAGCCGTGGGACATTGGGCCGGACGGCTACCAGGTCGGCAATCATCCGCCCGGTTTCGCGGAGTGGAACGACAAGTACCGCGACGGCGTGCGGCGCTTCTGGCGCGGCGATTCGGGGATGCGCCCCGACCTCGCCGCGCGGCTCACCGGCTCGGCCGAGCTTTTCAACCGGCGCTTCCGGAAGCCGTGGGCATCGGTGAATTTCGTGGCATCGCACGATGGCTTCACGCTCGCCGACGTTACCGCCTATTCGGAAAAGCACAACGAGATGAATCAGGAGGGAAACCGCGACGGGCACAATGAAAACTGCAGCGCGAACTGGGGCGTGGAAGGCCCGAGCGACGATCCCGCGATCCGCACCGTTCGCAATCGCCTCGCGCGCTCGATGATCGCGACCACGCTTCTGTCGCTCGGCACGCCGATGCTGCTGGGCGGCGACGAATTCCTGCGCACGCAGAACGGCAACAACAACGCTTATTGCCAGGACAACGACATTTCCTGGACCGACTGGGCCGCGGCGCATAGTCCCGAAGGCCGCGAGATGACGGAGTTCGTCGCAAGCGTCGTCGCGCTGCGCAAAAAGTACCCGGTTCTGCGGGAAACTCGCTTTCTCTACGGCGACCGCGAAGTGCTGCCCGGTCTCTACGATGTGAGCTGGTTCGACGAACGCGGCGTCGCGCTCGCCATCGAGGCATGGCAGGACCCTGAGGGCCGCGCGCTGACCTTGCGCCGGGCAGGGCCGGGACTCGACGGCGAGATCGACGTGATCCTGCTCCTCATCAATGGCTCGGGGCAGAACCTCGTCTTCACGCCGCCTCCGCCTCACTTGGAATGGAACGTGCTCCTGGATAGCGCTGAGCCCGACGCCATCCAGCGGCCGCTCGTCGGCAGCGAACTGGAGGTCGCGGCGCACAGTATCGTCGTGCTGCTCGCGCAACCGACCGGCGACGCCGACTGGCAGGCGGTCTGGATGGCGGGCGCACATCAGGGTCCGCGTCTTCTGACCGCGCTGCCTCCCGATCCGGGCACCATTCCGGCAAATCGACCGCCGGGCATCGATTCGGCTCAATGAGGCGATTCACCACGGCTCGCGCGGCGCACAGAAAAGTGGCATATCCCGCAGTACACCAGGCTCGAAATCATGTCCGAACGTCCGATTGATCCGCACAAGCATCACCACGCGCATTGCCTTCCCTTCGGCGCGCATCTGACCGGCGCGGCGCGCGAAGCACCGCGCACGCGTTACCGTTTCTGGGCGCCGTCGCGCGACCGCGTGCAACTGGAGTTGCAGCGCGAAGGCGATGCCGCGCCCGCGCTCATCGACATGCAGCCGGCCGGTGACGGCTGGTTCGAAGTCGAAGCCGATGGCGGCGCGGGCACGCTGTATCGCTATCGTCTGGATGCCGATCTCGCGGTGCCCGACCCGGCATCGCGCTATCAGCCGGAAGACGTGAACGGCCCGAGCGCGGTGGTCGATCCGCGCGCGTATCGCTGGACCAATACCGACTGGCATGGCCGGCCGTGGGAAGAAACCGTGCTTTATGAAGTGCACGTCGGCGCGATGGGCGGCTATGCGGGCGTCATCGCGCGTCTGGACGAGTTGGCGCAGCTCGGCGTCACGGCCATCGAACTCATGCCGCTGAACGACTTCTCCGGCACGCGCAACTGGGGTTACGACGGCGTGCTGCCCTACGCCCCGGATTCGGCCTACGGTCATCCCGATGAACTGAAGAAGCTCATCGACATTGCGCACGGTCTCGGCCTCATGGTGTTCCTCGACGTGGTGTATAACCACTTCGGCCCGGACGGCAATTATCTGCATGCATATGCGAAAACCTTCTTTCGCGAAGGCGTGGATACGCCCTGGGGTCCCGCGATCGATTTCGAGCGTCCGCAAGTGCGCGACTTCTTCTTCGATAACGCGCTGTACTGGCTCAACGAATATCGCTTCGATGGCTTGCGTCTGGACGCCGTGCACGCCATCAACGACGACGAATGGCTGCGCGAATTCGCGGACCGCGTGCGCAGTTCCGTGGAAACGGGCCGTCATGTTCACCTCGTGCTCGAGAACGAACACAACACGGCCAATCTGCTGGAGTCGCACTTCAACGCGCAATGGAACGACGACGCGCACAACACGCTGCACGTGCTTCTGACCGGCGAGGACGAGAGCTACTACGGCGCGTATGTCGACAAGCCCACGGATAAGCTCGCACGCGTCTTGAGCGAAGGCTTCGTGTATCAGGGCGATCCATCGCCGATTCACGACGGCAAGCCACGCGGCGAGAAGAGTTCGCATCTTCCGCCCACGGCGTTCGTGATGTTCCTGCAGAATCACGATCAGGTCGGCAACCGCGCGATGGGCGAACGCCTGCGCTCGCTCACCGACGACGCCTCGCTCTACGCGGCGACCGGACTTTTGCTGCTGTCGCCGCAGATTCCGCTTCTGTTCATGGAAGAGCAATACGGCTCGAAGCAGCCGTTCCTCTTCTTCACGGACTATCACGACGAACTCGCCGATGCCGTGCGCGAAGGACGCCGCAAGGAATTCGCGAAGTTCTCCGCATTCACCGACGAAAAGCGCCGCGCGCAGATTCCCGACCCGAACGACAAGCGCACGTTCGCGATGTCGTCGCCGAACGTCGAAGGCAAAGCGGACGAACTGGACCGCCTCGACTGGCTGCACTTCTACAAGTCGGCGCTGGCCGTGCGTGCGAAACTCATCGCGCCGCGTCTGAAGGGCTCTAAGTCGCTCGGCGCTCAAGTGCTCGGCGACAAGGCCGTGCTCGCAAGCTGGAAGCTCGGTGATGGCGAAACGCTCACCATCGCGCTCAATCTCGGGCAAGCGCCGGCCACGCTTGAAGAAGCGCCGAAGGGCAAGGTCATCTTCGAGACGCCGGCACGCGCGCAGGATAGCGCGAGCGCGGGCGAAATCGGCGGACGCAGCTTTATCGCGTGGCTCAGCGGCGATGTCAACGGCTTCGCCCATGCACAAGGAACCCGCACGTGAGCGCCACTGCAAGCACCACGGGCGAAATGTCGCCCATCGAAACGCTCGCCGCGCGCGCGGGCTTCGAAGTCGAATGGCAGAACGCGCACAAGGCGATGCAGCGCGTGCCGGAAACGACGCTGCGCATTCTGCTCGAAAAGCTCGGCCTGCCGTGTGGCAACGCCTCGCAGATCAAGCAGAGCATGGCCGCCGTCGATGCCGAAATGAGCGGCCGCAAGTTGCCGCCGCTCATCACGGCGGAAGTGGATCGCGGCATTGCGTTGCCGGTGTCGGCGGCGAAGTCGGGCGTGCGCTATCGCATCGAACTGGAAAGCGGCGAGGTTATCGACGGGCGTTTTACCGCGCCTAAAGGCGAGACCGCATTGCTCTCGCCGATTTCGGAGCCGGGCTATCACACGCTCGTCATCAACGACCATCGCACGACGCTGGCGGTAGCGCCCGCGCGCTGCTACACCATCGACGATGCGTGGCTCGCGCTCGACGACGCAACCGACCAAGCCGCCGCTGAAACCGCGCCGCCGCTTTGGGGCGTCGCCGCGCAAGTCTATGGTTTGCGCCGTCTGGGCGATGGCGGCGTCGGCGACTTCACGGCGCTGGCCACGCTCGCGACGCAGAGCGCGAAGCGCGGCGCCCATGCGCTCGCCATCAGTCCGATGCACGCCATGTTCAGCGCCGAGCCGAACAAGTTCAGTCCTTATTCGCCTTCGTCGCGGCTCTTTCTGAACATCGCGCACGTCGATCCCGCCGCCGTGTTCGGCGCGGCCGCCGCGCGCGCCGCGATCGAACAAGCCGGTGTGGCGGATGAATTCGCCGAACTCGAAGCGCTGCCGCTCATCGACTGGCCGCGCGCCATGAAAGCGCGCCTGGCCATTCTGCGCGCGCTCTTCGAGACGTTCTCGGCCGACAGCGCATCGCCTTTGGCGCAAGACTTCGCTTCGTTCGTCGAGGAAGGCGGGCGTGCGCTCGAAGATCATGCACGCTTCGAAGCGCTGCAGGCAGCGCAGCTTGCGGAAAATGGCGAAGGCCACTGGCGCAACTGGCCAGACGAACTGCGCGATCCGCGCAGCGATGCGGTCGCCGCATTCGCCGAAGCCAATCGCCACGAAGTCCAGTTCTTTCTCTTCACGCAATGGCTCGCATCGAAAGGCCTGCTGCACGCGCAACACGCGGCGCGCGACGCGGGCATGGCGGTCGGACTCGTCGCGGACCTTGCCGTCGGATGCGACAGCGCGGGCAGTCATGCATGGTCGTATCGCGATGAAATGCTGACAGGCGTGTCGGTCGGCGCGCCGCCCGATCTCTTCAATCAGGCCGGGCAGTCGTGGGGACTCACCACCTTTTCGCCCCGCGCCATGCGCACGCAAGGCTTCTCGGCGTTCATCGACATGTTGCGTTGCGCGTTCGCGCGCGCGGGCGGCATTCGTATCGATCACATTCTCGGGCTGAGGCGGCTGTGGCTCGTGCCCGAAGGCGAAAGCGCGAAAGACGGCGCCTATCTGCGCTACCCGCTCGAAGACCTCTTGCGGCTGATTGCGCTGGAATCGTGGCGGCATCGCGCGATTGTCGTCGGCGAAGACCTCGGAACCGTGCCGCCGGGCTTCACCGAACGCTTGCAGGAGCACGGCTTGCTTGGCATACGAGTGCTGTGGTTCGAACGCGAAGTGGATGGCCCCGGCTTCAAGCCGCCGCGCGAGTGGGACAGCGGCGTGACCGCCACCACGACCACGCACGATCTGCCGACCGTCACCGGATGGTGGCGCGGCGAGGATATCGTGTGGCGCTCGAAGATCGGCCAGACGGCGGCGCGCGAAGACGGCCGCGATGCGGTGGAAGTAGCGCAGGAAGAGCGCGGCGCCGATCGTGGCTTACTATGGCGCGCTTTCCAGGAAGCGGGTATTGCTCCGTCCGATGTCGATGCGCCTCCGGTCGAGGAAGCGCCCGTGGATGAAGCGCTCGCTTTCGTGGCCGCGACGCCCGCGCCGCTCGTCACGTATCCGCTCGAAGATCTGCTTGGGCTTGCTGAACAGCCGAATCTGCCCGGCTCGATCGACGAGCATCCGAACTGGCGGCGCCGTCTTGCCGCGCCTGTCGAGGAACTGTTTCTCGACGACGCATTTTCCGAACGACTGCTCGCGGTGGATGCCGCGCGCAGTCGTTCGACGCAACCCGACAATGTTGATTCACCCAAACCAGCCGACTCACCATGACCGTTCCGCGTTCCACGCTCAGGCTCCAGCTTCATAAGGACTTCACTTTCGACGACGCCGCGGCGCAAGTGGATTATTTCGCTTCGCTCGGCGTCAGTCATGCGTATGCGTCGCCGATCACGACCGCGACGAGCGGCTCCACGCACGGCTACGACACCGTCGACTACACGAAGGTCAATCCGGAGCTGGGCGGCGAGGAAGCCCTGCGGCGCTTCGTCGAGAAGCTGCGCGCGCACGACATGGGACTGATCGTCGATGTCGTGCCGAATCACATGGGCGTGGGCGGTTCGGAAAACGCATGGTGGCAGGACATCCTCGAATGGGGACGTCACGCGGCGCATGCGCGCTTCTTCGACGTGGACTGGCATTCGCCCGATCCTGCATTGCGCGGCAAGGTGCTCGCGCCGTTTCTTGGCGCTTCCTATGGCGACGAGTTGCAGGGCGGCAAGATCAAGCTCGCGTATCGGCCGGATGAAGGACGCTTCGTGGTGGAGTACTACGCGCATGTGTTCCCGATCTGTCCTGTCGATTACCCGGTCGTGCTGCAAGAAGCGCCGGAACTCGCGCACCGTTTCTCCGGCTTGACGACGCAGCCTGCCGATCAGCCGCGCGCGGCCGAAGCGCGCAATGCGCTCGCGACCATTGCTCAAACGGAAGGCGGCAAGGCCGCGATCGAAGCGATTCTCGCCGCGCATTCGCCGGACACACCGGTTGGACGCGAGCGGCTGCATCGTCTGCTCGAACGGCAGCATTATCGCCTCGCATGGTGGCGCACGGCCGCGGACGAAGTGAACTGGCGGCGTTTCTTCGACGTGAGCACGCTCGGCGGCGTGCGCGTCGAGCGGCCTGAAGTGTTCGAGGCATCGCACGCGCTCATCTTCAGGCTCTTTACCGAAGGGTTGATCGACGGCGTGCGGATCGATCACGTCGATGGTCTTGCCGAACCGCGCGAGTACTGCCAACGCCTGCGCGCGCGGCTCGAAGAGTTGTCCGCGCAACGGCCCGAGGCTTTACGGCATGGCAACGGCCATACGTATTTCGTCGTCGAAAAGATTCTCGCGCGCGGCGAACCGCTGCGCCGCGACTGGCAAGTGGATGGCACCACGGGCTACGACTTCATGAACGATGTCGGCGCGCTGCTGCACGACCCGGCAGGCGCCGAGCCGCTCGCCGCGTTGTGGGCCGATATCACCGGCCGAAGCGCGAGCTTCGCCGACGAAGCGCTCGCCGCGCGCCGCAAGATTCTCGCGGAAAACTTATCGGCGGAACTGGATCGCGTGACGCGTTCGCTGCATCGCATTGCACGCGACTCGCACAACACGCGCGACTTCACGTTCACGTCGATCCGTCGCGTGGTCGCGGAACTGGTGATTCAGTATCCGGTGTATCGCATCTATCCCGTGAGCAGCGTGCGCAGCGCCGAGGATGAGAAGTACTTCTCGCAAGCGCTGAATGCCGCGCGCGCATCGCTTTCGAGTGCGGATCATGTCGTGCTCGATCAGGTGGCGCAGTGGCTTGGCGGCAAGCTGCCCGACGAAGCGCCGGTCAGCACGCCACCGGCCGAGCGCGCGGAACGCCCGCGTGAGCGCGCCGCCGAACGTGGACGCGACCGGAACCAGAGTCAGGCGACGGCTGGGCAAAACGCGCAGCCGTCGAGCGGATCGCAGCGGCGCGCGGCGCAGACGCTGTTTTCGCAGCTCACATCGCCGGTTGCGGCAAAGGCGGTCGAAGACACGGCGTGTTATCGCTATGGAAGGCTCATCTCGCGTAACGAAGTGGGCGCGGACCCCGGCGAGTTTTCTTTGTCCGTCGAAGATTTCCACGCGGGCAACAAGGAACGCTTCGCCGCGTTCCCGCACGCCATGCTTTGCACCGCGACGCACGATCACAAGCGCGGCGAAGACGTGCGCGCGCGCATCGCGGCATTGAGCGAGATTCCCGAAGAATGGGCGACCACGCTCAAGCAATGGTCGACGCTGAACACGCCGTTGCGTCGTGGTGCCGATGCCGGCGGCGACTGGGCGCCCGGCCCCGGCGCCGAAGCGATGCTGTACCAGACGCTCGTCGGATGCTGGCCGCTCACGCTCTCGCCGGATGACGAAGCGGGCGTCCAGGAGCTGGCCGAACGCGTCGCGCAATGGCAGTTGAAGGCGTTGCGCGAAGCCAAGTTGCGCACGAGCTGGTTCGCGCCGGACGAGGCGTATGAAAATGCCTGCCGCGAGTTCCTTTTCGATATCGTCTCGCCGCAGCGGCGCAATGGCTTTTTGCAGGAATTGTCGGCTTTCGTGGCGCGGCTCGGGCCGCTGGGCGTGATCGACAGTCTGCAGCAGACGTTGTTGCGACTGACATCGCCGGGCGTGCCGGACCTTTATCAGGGCACGGAGCTTTGGGACTTCAGTCTCGTGGACCCTGACAATCGCCGCCCGGTCGATTTCGAATTGCGTCGCAAGTGGCTTGCGGAAGTGGACCAGAAAGGTCCACCTTCGGAACAACTCGCCAACTGGCGCGATGGGCGCATCAAGTTGGCGGTGGTACAGCGTGCGCTTGCGTTGCGCAAGCATTGCGAGTCGCTCTTTGCTCAAGGTGAGTATGTGCCGCTTGCCATCGAGGGCGAACATGCTGACCGCGTGATCGCTTACGCGCGCCATGCCGGTAGCGCTTACGCAATCGTGATCGCCACGCGACTCGCCGCGCCATTGCTGCCTGCTGGCAGCGATATGCCGCTGGTCAAGGCGGAAAGCTGGGGCGATACGGCGGTCATTCTTCCGGAAGCGTTGCGTTCCCGTGCGCTCTTCGACTGGCTGAGCCCGAATGCGCCGAAGGCGGACGGCGAAAAGCTGTTCCTGCGCGATGCGCTGGCTTCGATGCCCGTGGCCTTGCTCGTTGAAGAAGGCGTGCCTTGCGCATGATCAAAGCATGAGTTAGTGAGACATGAGGCGGGCGCGCTTCTCACCACGCGCCCCGCCCTTGCCTGCGCTACTACTCGGCGTGCTCGACCTCTTCCTCGCGCGGATACACCCGCACCAGCACGATACGCGGCCCGTTCATCTTCTTGACGACGATGTCGAAGGCGTCGAACTCGACGCGCTGCCCTTCCTGCGGCAAGTCCCCGAGCGCATTGATGACGAGCCCGCCGACGGATTCCGCGCGGCCTTCGTCGATATCGATGCCAAGCGCGCGTTCCAGTGAGACCACCGGCAAGCTGCCCTTGCCCATCAAAGTGCCGTCGTCCATGCGCGACCAGTCGGCATCTCCCTGACGGAATTCGTCGTGAATCTGACCGACGAGTGCGCCCAGCAGATTGTCGAGCGTGATAAAGCCGATGGGCTTCGCGCCCTTGCGCCCCACGATGGCGAAATGCGGCGCGCCCTTGCGAAAGCGCCGGAAAAGTTCCAGCGCCGACAGATTGGGCGCGACGTATTGCACGGGACGGACATGGCGCGCGAGCTTCTCGATCTTTTCGGCATCCTTCGAAAAGCTGAAGTTGAAGCCGCGCGCTTCGCCATCGCCCGCGAGGAACAAATCCTTCAGATGGATCATGCCGAGCACGCGTTCGCCGGAAGCATCCGCGAACAACGGATAACGGCTGAAGCGATGCCGCGAGATCACGGCCAAGTTATCGCGCATGGGCAAGTCGTTGCGCAGGCCGACGAGTTCGTGCGCGGGACGCATCAGGTCCGACACCGTCATGCGGCTGAAGTCGAGCGAATGCGCGATGGTGTTCCACTCGTCCGCGTTATACGAAGACGCCCCGCCAAGACGACGCCCGCGCAGAATGAGCTTGAGTTCGTCGGTGGAATAGTGGGCGTCGTGACCGTGTTCCGCCGACATGCCGAAAAGCCGCAACACGAGATTCGCGCTCGAGTTGAGCACCCAGATGAAGGGGTACATGGCCCAGTAAAAGCCATAGAGCGGCGTGGCGAGCCACAGGCCGACCTGCTCGGGACGGCGAATGGCCCACGACTTGGGCGCGAGTTCGCCGACCACGATATGCAGAAACGAGATGACCGAGAACGCAAAGAAGAGCGACACGGACTCGACGAGCTTTTCCGACTGAACGCCGATGAGCGCAAACAGCGGATGCAGCAGCGAAGCGAACGCGGGTTCGCCTATCCACCCAAGCCCCAGCGACGCGAGCGTGATGCCCAGCTGACACGCGGACAAATAGGCGTCCAGCTGGCTATGCACCTTCGCGAGCAGACGCCCCGGCAGGCCGTTGGTCCGCGCGATGGCCTGCACGCGCGTCGCCCGTAACTTGACGAGCCCGAATTCCGCCCCGACGAAAAAACCATTCAGGGCAACGAGCAACAATGCGCCGACCAGCGCGACAACCTGAGCCAAAGCAACTCTCTTCGAAAGTGGAAAGCGTCAGTATATGGGCGACAGGCAAACGAAAGTCAATTTACGTCCTCAATTACATTCCCGCCACCGGAATACGCATGGTGGCCGTGACGGCTGCACCATTGACGATATCCGTGTGCTCGAACGCGCCGCCATGCGCCTCCGAAATGCGCTTGCAAAGCGCAAGGCCCCACGCGATGCGGCCGGCTTCGCGCGGCTCCAGCGCCTGTCTGCGCGCGAATGCCTCGAGTACATGCGCGGCCGATGCATCGGTCAATGCGGACGCCGCAACCGTGAAGCGCACGTCGGTGCGCCACGTGCTGCCTTCGATGCTGCTCGATACCTGCACCGTCGTGTCGCGCGCGCTTGCTTCGGTGGCGAATGCCGCCATGAGCCAGAGCGCGTTGGTGAGCCGATCGGCGTCGCCTTCCACTTGTTCTTCCACGAGCGGCGAGTCGAGCGTGATGCTCACGCCGCGTCGCTCGCCGATAGCCTCGCGTGCGAGCGCGACGCCACGCTCGAGAAGAGCGCGCGCGGCGGCAGGCGCGATGGCAAGCGCGACGGCCTTGGTTTCGGCACGCGTCGTATCGATCGATTGTTCGATCAGCTTGACTTGCTGTTCGACGCCCGAGCGAATGCCCGTGAGCGCACGCTGGGCGGCGGGGTCGTTTGCATCGACCTTGCGCTCGAGCACATAGCCCCAGCTATGAATGGCGTTGAGCGGACCGCGCAAGTCGTGCGATACGACCGAGAGCACGTGATCGCGCATGAACAGCGCGGCTTCGGCTCGCAGATGCGCGATGCGCGCTGCGTTGTCGCTAGCACCCGTCGCGTTCGCGCAGGTCGAGACGATCAGCGTCACGGATTCGGCGACGGGCAGCGCAAGTATGTTGAAGACTCGCGTGGAATCGTCCTCCTCGATGCTGACCTGCGCGCGCCGGGCGCCGTTGCCCGCGAGCGCGGCATCGGCTGCAAGCGAAAGCGACGCGATCAACGGAGCGGGCAGCGGGAGATCGGCGAGTGCGCGTCCGCGCAGCGCGGTGGAATCGACATCGAAGAGATGGGAGAAGACGGCGTCGGCACTGAGGCAGCGTTGGGCCGCATCGAGCACCAGCAAGCCATCGTTTCCGGCGACGGCCGTATCGAAGGACTGAGTGTCTCCGGGCTCGACCGTACTGGAAAATGACGTGGTCACGGTTTTGGGTCCTTGCGTGGATCGGTGTTGAGGTTCTGTCGCGAGCGGCGTTCCGGTCACCAGGAGCGCGTCGCGCGAGGCCAAGCCTGCGGGTCTTCCGAGAGGCCATTATAGGTGAGCGCCTGCCGCACGAACGGCTCTGTTTGCTCACGAACTACGGGGCAATTCCAGCAATTGGCGTGCACGGACGTGCGAAGAAAACGAGGGCGTCATGCGTCCCGGATTCAACCATTGCGAAACCGCGCCGATATACAGTCAGTGCAATTCAATGGCCGATATCCGCGGATAACCAACGCTCTCATCCGCTATACCCGCCATTTGCGAGAAGCAATTGAAACACGCGTGTCTTTTACTCGCTCTAAGCTGATTATCCACGCCTGACAAGGATTCAGCGGGTTTTGCAGAGCGATGCACGAAATCGCGCTTGAAGATACGGAAATCGTTTGCGAAGAAGCGGAAATTTCATGCGTGCGTCGGCGAACATTCCAAGCTTACAACTGCCTATAGCATTTGTCAGGAGACTACGTATGGACGGCTGGTCGACCTTTATTGTCGGCCCTCGAACGCCGGCCGCGGCCACGGTGGCTTCAACTAAAACTTAATCCGGTGACACGAGCCTATGACACGCGTCGAGAGCGACACCCCCAGAACCTTGCTGTCGGTGATCATTCCCGCCTATAACGTCGAGCACTTTATAGCCGCATCGTTGGAATCCGCGCTTTCGCAGCCGCGCTCCGACGAGATCGAACTTATCGTTATCGACGATGGTTCCACCGACCAGACACTCGCCCGCATTCTCGAAGTGCAGAAGCGCGCGCATGGCAAGCAGATTCACGTGATTCACCAGGAAAACCGTGGTGTTTCCGCCGCACGCAATCGCGCGATTGCAGAAGCGAAATCGCCCTATATCGGCTTTCTCGATTCCGACGATGTCTGGTCCGCGGATTTCACCGCCAAGATCATGCCGCTCCTCGACGCGCAAGCCGCGGACATAATCGAGTTCAACGTGGGCATCATCAATTCTGGCGGCAAGGTCATCGACAACGTGAAGCTGATCGACCGCTCGACCATCGGCTCGCGCACGTGCGATCTCGACGCGCTGCTCGACTTCGCACACGTGTATCAGGTGTTCCCGGCCGCGCGTGTCTACAAGCGCGAATTGTGGGACGGCATCGAGTTTCCGGCAGGCCGCGTGTACGAAGACGCCGCCGCCATTCCGCTCGTCTACGCGCGTGCCCGCACGCTGCATCGTCTGGCCGACGAACTGTATTCTTACCGGCGCCGCGCGGGCAGCATCACGACCAAGGCCACGACCTATACGGTCACGAGCCTCACGATCTGCGCGGAAGAAACGCTGCAACGCTGCGATGGCGGTCCATACGACGCCTTCTGGCTCGCCATGTTCCACAAGATTTTCGGCTATGCGTGCCACCAGGCCGCGCGTGTGGATGCCCGCGCCTATGACGATGCGATCCGCGCGATCGAAGCCACGGCGGAGCGATATCGCGTGTTCGCGACGCAGCGCGGCGAAGAATCGAAGGAATTGCGTTTCCACAAGAAGATTGCCGCGGACCGCCGCCTGTTTCTCGCCAAGCGCCTGATCAAACGCGTGCTGGGCATGGAACTTCGCGCGCCCGCCGCCGCGCCGCGCGCGATGCCCGCAGGCAACCGATGACTCCGCGTATAAAGGCGCACTGATGCAGATCTATCCGATCAAGCCCGGCTTCACCGCTGGCGAACCGTTCGAAATCGCCGTGCAACCGGGATCGCGGCTTTCCATCGCCATCTATCGGCAAGGGCATGACGAGAATCTGACGAGCGTGGGCGGCGTGGCCGTTCAGGCAGGCGGCGCCGTTACGGCGGAACTCAAGCACGGCAAGTACGTGTTCCAGTCGCCGGGCCGCATGACGCCCGTGCGCTTCGACGAAGACTGGGGCTGGCCGACCATCACCATCAAGCCGAATACGGCGTCGCTCGAAACGGGCGCGTATGTGGTGATCGCGTATGAAGTCGGCGGCAAGGGCGAGCCCCTGACCGAGCTCGGTCGACGCGCCGCCACGCACAAGCCGATCTTCGCGGGACCGCCCGACAGCGACAGCATGGCACTCGTCATCGCGCGGCCGCGCAAGCCTTCCGCCGATATCGCGTACATCGTGCCGATCAACACGTATCACGCATACAACTCCATCGGCGGCGGCTGTTACTACGGCGACCCGATTCATCGCACGAAGCCCGCGACACGTGTGAGTCTTCGTCGGCCAGGCGGCGGTCTTGGCGCGCAACTCGGCGAGCCGAACGATCCCTATGATTCGCGCTCGCCGCGCCAGCAATTCACGCATTGGGATGCGAAGTTCATTCGCTGGCTCAAGGCGGAAGGAATTGCTTGCGACTTCTACACCGACCACGATCTGCATCGCGGCACGGATCTCAAGCTCGCGAACTACCGCTGCATGTTGAGCGTGGGGCATCACGAATACTGGACCACGGAAATGCGCGAGCGCGTGGCGGGCTTCATCGCGCAAGGCGGCAACCTCGCGGTCTTCAGCGGCAATACGTGCTTCCGTCCGGTCGATTTCGGCGATGCGCCTACCGAAGGCGATCTCAAGATCATGAACCGGCTTGCCGAGAAATGGCCCGATCACGATGAATCGAATCTCATCGGCCTGAGCTATGGTTACGGCGGCGGAAAATACGGCGAATGGAAACGCTTGCGCGGCGGATGGATCAGACGCGAGCGCGAAGCGATCGGATTTACGGTGCGTCAGGCGAATCACTGGGTCTTTGCAGGCACCGGCTTGCGAGAAGGTCAGACGTTCGGCGCGGAAGATCGTCTCGTAGGCTATGAAGTGGATGGCGTTCCGCCTGTCGCGAATGGCTTCGTGACGCTTGCGGATACCGTCAAGCTCGCGGGCTGGGATGTCGGCGGCGCGGGCGCAATGGGCGTCTTCAAGCCCGATGCGAATGGCTCGCCAAAACAAGGCGAAGTGTTCAATGGCGGCACCACGGACTGGGCGCGCGTTCTCATGAACACGAGCGCGCAGAGCCATGTCGTCGTCGATCAGATCACGCGTAACGTCGTGCGACGGTTCATCGGCTTGCCGCCGCTCGTGATCGAGCGACACGACACGCTTTTGGACCAAATAGTGAACAACGAGAGCGAGATTGCTAGCGCGATGCTCGCCCAATAGTCAAGTGGTAGCCGGCAGTGTGCGTGTGCAAACCCACTGACGAATAAATTTTTTTATTGTTAAATACGTTCGGCACGACAACATGAACCGCTTCGCGTGGGCTTACCGCTCGAGAGCGTTCATGTCGTTCATACTTGCGCTCCTTTGCCCTGAGGCCAAGGCGAGGATGTGTCTAACCCCATTGGTCTTGCTGCGCTCGAAGTGGCGCATGCGCCTGACGAAACGATTCGTTACACGCGTTGTCATGCAATGCCCTTTCAAACGGGCGAACATGCGACAAGGCCGCAAACTGCGTTACCGCGATCAGTCAGCGCTCAAGCCGGAACCTATCGTTACATGGCATCTTTTCGAAAGAACTTCACCATTCTGATGACGTTGCAGGTATCCACATACCTCGCACCGCTTCTCACGCTGCCGTGGCTTGCGCGCGTACTCGGCCCCAGCGAATATGGACGCCTTTCGTTCGCACTCGCCTTCTCCGCTTATTTCATCACGCTTACGAATTACAGTTTCTCGTTGACGGCGACACCAAGAGTCTCGATCAATCGCGATGACCGCGCCATGCGCTCGCAGGTCTTCTGGGAAACCATCCTCACGCAAAGCGTGCTTGCGCTTGCAGGCTTCATCATCCTGCTCGCGGTGACGTTCATCGTGCCGTATCTTGCGGAAAACCGCGACTTGCTGCTCTTGGGCTTCGGCATGGCGGTTGGCTCCATGCTCATTCCCACGTGGTATTTCCAGGGCGTGGAAGACCTCGGCATGATCAGCGTATTCGTATTCATCGGACGCGCCTTGAGCATTCCGGCGATGTACCTCTTCGTGCGTCATCGCGGCGATGTCGATATCGCCATGGCCGTCAACACGCTCGTGCCGTTGTGCTCGGGCATCGCAATTTGCACGTATTTGTACTTTCGACGCGAACTCGACTTCGTGCCGGTATCGGTGCCGACCATCTTCACGCGCCTCAAGGAAGGATGGAGCGTGTTCATGGCCACTTCGCTCGTCGATATCTATGCATCGAGCAATATCGTCTTGCTCACCTTCATTGCGGGCAACGTGGCGGGCGGCTACTTCGCGGCCGGCGACAAGCTGATTCGCGCGGCGTTGAACATGCTTCAGCCGCTCAAGACGGCCGCTTATCCGCGCGTGAGCTTCCTCATGCATCATGCGCGCGACGACGCCTTCGCCTTTCTGCGCAAGATGTTCGTGCTGCAAGGGTCGATCGTCTCGCTCATCTCCGTATGTATTTTCTTCGGCGCGCCGCTTGCCGTGAAACTGCTTTATGGTCCCCAGTTCGCGCCGACCGTCGACGTGCTGCGCTGGATGGCGTTCGTCCCGTTGATGGCCGGTCTCTCCGATCTCTTCGGCGTTCAGACCATGCTTCCACTCGGCATGAAGGCGCAATTCAGCCGTGTACTCATCGCTTCGGCGGTTCTGAACTTCGGTCTTCTCGCCGTGCTTGCCAGGCTCTTCGGCGAGCAAGGCGCGGCAGCCACCGTGCTGATCGTCGAGACGTCGATTGCCACCGCGATGTTCTGCACCCTGCACTTCCAGGGCGTACCCCTGCTCCGGCGCGCCATGCCGGAAAGCGCCGGTTCCTGACCAGGCGTGAATCGTGCACAAGGCACGTTTGCATCGGCATGACGAGCTTTAAACGGCTCCGTCATGCGGTGCACGGCTAGCCACTTCTACCTAATGTCCAGACGATTCAAGCTCCCACATTTCTGTTCGACAACGCACCGTTACTGCAAAAGTTGCGTTTTTGTATGTGTCGAAACGCACGGACGCCAATTGTTTGAGCCGATATCGTATTAGTAACAACATCAGGTAGGCAGGGTGAGGACCGGAATGAACTCAAACGACCCGACGCTCGAACGTGTGCGAGAACTCGCTGATCGTGCAGACAGGCTGCGTATGCAGTCCGTCGCGATTCCGCTCAAGGAACTCAAAGCCCTTGTGCAACTTTGCGACCAAGCGCTCGAACAGAAATATGCTTGGCTCAAGGCCGAATCGGAAGTCGATTAACCCGCTGCCTTGCTCGCTTGCATTCGTCTTTAACTGCGTGAACAAACTGTCGACGCTGGCCTAAGAATTCTTTAGACCGGTTCGCAGTTTTGATTTTCCTTATGCCAGATTCGCTAACGCGGGCTTTGCAAAGCCGATTAGCAGGGGAATCAGCAAGTCCGTGTGCGTTGCCGCCCGGTTCTGAGAGATCGAGGCGCACCGGTTAGGTTGCATATGTATTAATCGAACAGAAAAACTTAGGTCGATTAGTGATACTGCATTCCAGGCCGTCATAGATGCCTCCTTCGACGGAACCGATAACGGACCCAGCGAGGCGCGTCGGCAAGCGGAGCTCACCACTCCACCTATAAACACAAGACCGCCGTGCCTTCTCAATTGCGAATGCCGCGGGCGCTCGGCTTTTGCTCATTGCAGAGTTCTATATGAAAGAGATCGTACATATAACCGAAGCCTTTGGAGGGGGAGTCCTCTCCATGCTCACTCAGCTCTCGAACCGTGCTGCGGCTGCAGGCGTCGGCGTCACGATCCTCCACTCCATCCGGCCCGAAACGCCGAACAACTTCGCGAGCCTCTTTCATCCGGCCGTGAAGCTCGTCTACGTGAGCATGTTTCGCGAAGTCAGTGTGAAGAAAGACTGGACGAGCATGTGGGAGCTGGTGCGCAAGCTCAAGGAATGCAATCCGTCGGTCGTGCATTTGCATTCGTCCAAGGCGGGTGTGCTGGGACGGGCCGCCGCGCGCATTGCCGCGCCGCGTGCCCGCGTGTTCTATTCGCCGCATGGCCTTGCGTTTCTGCGCCGCGATGTATCGGCGGCAAAGCAGTTTGCTTATCTCAGCTTCGAGCGCATTGCAGCACGCATGGGCGGCACCATCGTCGCGTGCTCCAAGAGCGAACAGCACGAGATAGAAACGCAGATGCGCACGCGCAACACGGAGATGATCGAGAACGGCGTCAACGTGCTGGAGATTCCTTCGCGTCTTGAGAAAGACGGCCGTGAAGTCGTGGTCGGCATGAGCGGACGCGCGTCGTTCCAGAAGAATCACGAAGCCTTCGTGCAGCTCGCCACCGATCTGCGCAACTCCACGACGCAATTCTTGTGGATCGGCGGAAACCTCGATGAATTGCCCGGTCAGACTGCGAGCGATTCAGTCGTATGCAGCGGCTGGGTCACGCGTGAACGCGCGCTCGCCCTGACCTCCGGCCTCGACATCTATGTGCAAACCTCGCGCTGGGAAGGCATGCCGATCGCGTTGATCGAAGCGCAGGTCGCGGGCATTCCCGCTGTCGTGACAGACGTGGTCGGCAATCGCGATGTCGTCTTGCACGGGCAGACTGGCTTCGTCGCCACGACGCACGAAGACATGCAGAAGTACATCGCCATGTTGCGCGACGACCCTATCCTGCGTGCGCGCATGGGCGAAACCGCGAAAAGAACGGCTAGCCGGCGCTTCTCGATGGAAGCCATCTTCCGCAAGTGGCTCTCGGTATACGAATTCGGTTCGGACAGGTACTTGAAAGAGCCCGTCGAATCGAACGAATTCGAATCGTACGAACCCACTTCCGAATCACAGTACTGACCGCCCGAGACATGGACACATCAATTGCCCCGAACAAGCTCGTCTACAACGGCAGGTTCACGAGTCAGAAGACCACCGGCGTACAACGCGTTGCGCGCGAGCTCGTAGCCGCGCTCGTCAAGCTGCCGCAAGGCTCGCATGTGACGCTTGCCGTGCCGCCGCAAGACGGGCTCGAACCCGTGGCCGGCGTCGAAACCGTGAAGCTCGGCTTCGGTAAAGGCGTGCTGTGGGAACAATTCGTCCTGCCACTCTTTGCGGGCCGCTCGCGCATTGTCAATCTGAGTAACTCGGGTTCGATCTTTCGCGCGAACCAGGTGATCTACATGCACGATGCCGCGGTGTTCGACACGCCCGCGCACTTCTCGTGGAAGTTTCGCATGTGGTATCGCGTGATGTTCTGGATTCTCGCGCGCACGTCGAGTTGCGTGATGACGAATTCGGAGTTCTCGCGCGACCGCCTCGCGCATCATGTCGGTGTGGATGCCAAACGTATCGGCGTCGTGCCGCTCGCAGCGGACCATCTCGATCACGTCGTGCCGGACCGGTCCGTCATCAAGGATCTCGATCTCACGCCGAACCGGTACGTGCTTGCAGTGAGCAGCATGAACCCGACAAAGAACTTTCAACGTCTTGTCGACGCGTTCATTCGACTGAACGATCCGTCTATCGACCTCGTTATTGTCGGCATGAAGAACGCCACTATTTTTGGCCGCGCGCATGATCTCTCGAGTGCGCCTAACATCAAGCAAGCGGGCTACGTGAGCGATGAAAAGCTCAAAGCTTTATATCAGGATGCAGCTTGCTTTCTTTATCCTTCGATTTACGAAGGATTCGGCATTCCGCCGCTGGAAGCCATGCGCAACGGCTGTCCGACGCTTGTCGGACGCGCAGCGGCGCTGCCGGAAACGTGCGGCGACGCATCAATCTATTGTGATCCGTACTCCGTCGAGGATATTTCGGCTAAGCTGCGCGAATTGCTCGACTCGCCGGCACTAAGCGAGGATCTCAAGCAGCGCGGCATTGCACACGCGGAGAAGTATCGCTGGACGGAAAGCGCGCGCATGCTCATGCAGTTCATCGACAAGCCATCGCGTTGAACGCGTTTTTGGGGGAAGGCCGGTGAAGTTAGGTATTTACTGCGATTCGGGCATCAATGGCGGGCACGAGGAAATGCTCAAGCGCCTGATGCTTGCGCTCGTCGCAAGCACAGGTATCGAGACGCTTAACATTCTCGTGCCGACCGCTAATGAACCGCTTTTTCGTTACGTAAGCGAACTATCGCTCAAGCATAAGAAAGTGAAGGTCATCGGTCTTACCTATACGGCCGAATCGCTGCGTGGAAACATGATCGAACTCGTCCGCATGGTGCGCTCCACGGCCGCCATCCTGCGTAGTCTCGAACTCGAAAAATTGCTGATCGCGCAAGGCACCATCGCTTCCGGTCTCGCAGGTCTTTTCGCCGCGCGCCAGGCGCGTGTTACCGCCGTGAGCTATCTTCCTCTCGTGGACGAAGCGCCGGAAAACGCGGGCGCCGCCGAGAAGATCAAGTGGCTCATCAAGCGCGTGTTGTATCGCATGCCAGATGAATTCGTCACGCTCAACGAGCACTTGCGTGGCAAATTGCGCGCACTTGCGCCGCGTGCGCGGACCACGATCCTCGAAAACTATGTCGATGACCGCTTCAGCCGTTCAACGCTCACGCGTTCGCAAGCACGCGCATCGCTTGGTCTGCCGGATGACGGCACCACGATCATCGCGCATATCGGCAGATTGAATTTCCAGCAGAAGCGTCAGGACTTTCTGATGCAGGCTATCGAAAGTCACAAGGAAGCGTTCGCGCGAACGCTGGTGCTGATCGTCGGCGAAGGACCGGATGCGGAGCGTCTCGAAGCAATCGTCGAGAAGAGTCCCGCGCTTGCCGCATGCGTGCGTATTGTCGGGCCGCAGAAGGACGTGCTGCCGTATATCGTCGCAAGCGACACGCTCGTGTTGCCTTCAGCGTATGAAGGCGTGCCGCTCGTGATGATCGAAGCGGTGCTCGCGGAACGTCCAGTTGTCGTGTCACGGGTGTCGGGTCTCGAATCTTATCTGCCCGATGCGCTGCTGTTTCCCGTCGACGATTCCGCGTCTTTCGTAAAGCGAGTCTTCTCGGCGAGCACCTACTCGATGGCCGCGCTCACGCGCGACTTCCGCCGCCGCTTCTCGCGTGAAGTTTTCGACGCGCAAGCGCAAAGCATCCTGACGAGCGCATCGAGCTCGCGCGGCGCGGCCAATCCCGCCACGCGCGAACATTCGGACATGCTGGCCAAATAGTTTCGCCTTCCCGAGGTCCAGATATTGAAGCGAACGATTCTGATCGTAGTCGCCTTCTTCGGCGCAATGCTTTGCGGCTCCGTTCTGCTCTTCGCGCGCAGCGGCAGTCCCGATGCGTATCACGCAAGCCGCACCGGCGGCGCCAAGGCCGATGCCAATGCCGACACCCCATCATTCGCCGCACCCAAGATGAAATGCGGCAATGAGTCGGCCGGCGTGTTCTACGGCATTGCTGGCCATATCGAACATCGCGGTGCGTATCGCACGAGCGACTATGGTTTGCAGATTTCGCAGCTTCGCGAACTCGGCGTCACCATGTACGCCCAGGACGTCTCGAACGAAGAAAGCGCGCACATGGTCGCGGACTTCGCGCGTCAGGCGTCCAGGCAGTGCATCGGCGTGCTTGCCCTCGTGACACCGTTCGAAGTGCAGAAGCGCGCCAACGAAGCGGAAGCCTTCGCGCGCGGCTACGAACTCGGCAAGCTCTCCGGACGCATTCTGAAGGGCGTGGTGACCTACTATCAGGTGGGCAACGAGTACGACAACTGGACCATACGCGGCGATGACCGCAGCGGCGAACATCCGTCGGATTACGACAACGCGATGTACATGAAGGCGCGCGGCTCGATCCTCGGTCTCATCAAGGGCATTCGCGAATCGAACCCCGACGCCAAGATTCTGCTCACGTCGTTCAGCTGGCTGCATTTCGCCTTTCCGGACATGCTCTTTTCCGGCACGCAGCCGGACGGAACCAAAGGGCATCCCGTGCCGCAGTGGGACATCACCGTGTGGCATTGGTATTCCGACATGGGTTCGATCACGGCAGCGGGATCGCAAAAGACCAACGTGCTGGAGCGTTTGCGCGACAGTTACGGCAAGCCGATCTGGATCACGGAATACGGTGTACGTCCGGATCATCCGGACCCTTCGGGGTATCTCGTGGGAAAGAACGCGCTGGGCGGTTTCGTCTCGATGGCGAAGACCTATGGCATTCAGAACGTGACGCTCTACGAGCTTTACGACGACCAGCGCTTCGGTGGCGACGGCAACTACGGCGTGATTCACGACGACGGCAAAACAAAAAAACCACGCTTCGACGTGGTCCGCGAATTCATCAAAGCCAACCCTATGCCGTGAGGCGTGCCCGGGCTCAGGCAAACCGCGCATTATCGCCCAAATCCGCCATCGCGCAAGCGGCATGCCTGACCTTTCGAGCATTACAACGTTCGGTACTTAACAGACGCAGATAACTCAGGGCCGGAAGATGCCCCTTAGGATAATTTTTTTCTATTTATCTGCAAGTATCGTAGGGGTCTGCAAGATGCGCCGGGGCTGGCAAGGCCCGCGCTGACCGACGCCGCAGGCCCCAAGCATTCATGTTGCTGCGACTCACCGGCCGTACCGCCGGATTAAATAAAGCAAAGAGACGTACCGCGGCTTTAGCCGCCGGGGCATTCGTTTTTTCCAACGCCCTGACAACTACGTTCTAACTATCGAATTGAGGATGGCGCCTTTGAACACGCTCTATGTCAACTCCGGATCTTCGCGCTCAGGCAAGGACGACGGTGAATTCACCGCGAGCGATATGCTCAAACTGCTTCGCGACCATATCGGCATGCTGATGCTGTTCATCGCGGGCGCGGCCTTGCTCGCCACGGCTTATGCGTTTCTCGCCAAGCCGATCTACTCCGCCGACGTCATCATCCGCGTCGATCCGCCAGATCCGAACGCGCTCGGCATCACGCCGCAGAATCAGCAGCAGATGCAGCAGCAGGCGCAGACCGTCAATCAGATCGCGCCCGCCGAGATCTCGGTGATGCAAAGCCGTTCCGTGCTGGAACCGGTCGTCAAGCAATTTCACTTCGACATCAAGGCGAAGCCGCGCACGCTGCCGGTCCTCGGGCAGATCGCCGACCTGTTCGCCAAGCGCGGTCAACTTTCGCCCGCATGGCTCGGCCTCGATTCGTATGGCTGGGGCGGCGAGGAACTGAATATCGGCCGGCTCGACGTGCCTGCATCGCTCGAAGATTCGAAGCTCGATTTCGTGCTGCTCGACAAGAACCAGTACGAACTGCGCGACGAAGACGGCGACGTGCTCGTGCGTGGCACCGTTGGCCGTCCGGCAGCCGCGAATGGCGTGTCCATGCTCGTGGACAGCGTGGTGGGCCATCCCGGCGTGCACTTCGACGTGATCCGCTACAACACGCTCGACGCCATCGCGCTCATGCTCAAGACGATGAAGGTGACCGAGTCAGCGAAAGACACGGGCATCGTGCAGATTTCGTTCAATGCGGACGACCCCGAACTCACGGCCAATGTCGCGAACGCGCTCGGTCAGGCGTACATGTCGGCGGCAGTCGCGAGCCGTCAGGCCAACGACACCAAGACGCTCGAGTTCATTCGCGGCGAGTTGCCGCGTCTCGAAGCCGACCTGAAGACGGCCGAAGGCAATCTCAGCGCGTTCCGTTCGAAGTCGCAGTCGGTGCAGCCGGTCAACGAGGCGCAAGCGTATTTGCAAGGCAGCATCACGTCGATGCAACAGCTCGCCATGCTGCAACTCCAGCGCACGCAGGCCTTGCAGCGCTTCCAGCCCGACAGCCCGCAAGTGAAGAACCTGGATCAGCAGATCGCCCAATTCGAAGCGACCAACAAGCAGATCCAGTCGCGCTTCGACAGCATGCCGGCGTCGGAGCGTCAAAGCGCCGAACTCACGCGCGATGCACGCGTGGCCGAAACCATTTACCTCGGCATGATGAACAAGGCCGAGGAACTGTCGGTGCGTCGTGCGAGCACGAGCGGCGGCGCGCATATTCTCGACAACGCGCTGCGTCCGCATCGCCCGGTGAAGCCGAACAAGATGCTCGTGATTCTCGCGGGTACGGGTCTTGGCTTCTTCGTCGGCACGTTCTTCATCTTCCTGCGCCGTCACGCCATGATCGGCGTGACCGACCCGATGTTCGTCGAACGCCGTCTGTCGGTGCCGGTGCTGGGCGAGGTACTGTTCAGCCGCCAGCAACTCGTGCTCGATCACGAGATCGCGGTGTCGCCGGTCGGACGCGCGCTCGGCTTCTCGGGCACGCAGCAAAACGGCGCCGCGCCCAAGGCCCTGCCGCACTATGACCAGGCGCAACACGATGCCATGACCATGCCGCATGTGGACGAACGCGACGAAGACGCTCGCGTGCTTGCCTCGCGCTTCCCGCACGATCCGGCTGTCGAAGCGCTGCGCGCCGTGCGTACCGAGTTGTATCGCGATCTCGTCAATGCGCCGAACAACATCGTCATGTTGACCGGCCCGATTCCGTCGGCAGGCAAGAGCTTCGTCGCGGCCAACCTCGCCGTGCTGCTCGCGGAAATCGGCCTGAAAGTGTTGCTGATCGACGCCGACATGCGCCGCGGCCATATCGCGTCGTTCTTCAAGCAGTCGAACCCTGGCGGCCTCGCGGAAGTGCTGAAGGGCGATATCGGCATCACGGATGCGCTGCGTTACGTCGGCGTGCCCGGCCTGTCGTTCATGTCGTGCGGCGGCTATCCGCAGAATCCGTCCGAATTGCTGATGATGCCGCGTTTCCGCGACATGCTCGCGCGCATGAGCGACCAGTTCGACCTCGTGCTCGTCGATACCCCGCCGTTCCTCGCCGTCACGGATGCCGCGATCGTCGCAAGCGACGCGGGCTCCACGGTGCTGGTGTTGCGCTCGGGCATTCAGACCGAGGAAGAGATCGAGGAGACCGTGAAGAAGGTGCAGCGCGCGGGCGGCAGACTCGTGGGTTCGGTCTTCAACGCAATTCCGCGCCGGCGCAGCAACCGTCGCAGTTATGGCTATGCCGCGGCATACACCAGTTCGTTCAAGCCGGTGAATTAAGCTTGGCCCACTAAAAGAGCGATTACGCAACGCCGCGTGTCTCACGCGGCGTTGCGCGTTGAAGAGCCCCCGACCGATGAAAGAAAAACTCGCGCTGACAGACCGCTTCTACCAGATATGGGCCTTCGCGATGCCCGTGACGTCGTTCCTCGTGATGCCGAGCATCCAGGGCACGACGATCGGCTATCTGATGTGCTTTCTTTCGGTGCCGCTCGTGCTGCTCTTCGGCGGCAAGGCGCGCAAGAACTGGATGCACTTCCTGATCGCGGCCGTGGTCGTATGGCTTTTGATGTTCTGCACCTCGCAGCTCGCGGACGTCATGGCGCCTTTCGATCCCGACTTCAGCAAGGTCGCGATGGTCGACGACACCGACCTCGTCACGTTCATCCTGCGCAAGAGCATGTTCACGCAGTCGATCTACGTCGCGGCGGTGGTGCTCTACGCATCCTACGTCTACTACTTCTACAAGCCGACCTGGGACCAGTGGATTCTCGTGGCCGTGACGCTCTTCGCGCTCTACGGCATGTACGAAGTGGTCTACTTCGTCGCGACTGGACAGCCGGGCGACTTCATCTCGAACCGTGCATTTGGCGATCAGTTCGGCAAGGGTATCGTGCGCTCTGACGGCACCGTGAACGGCAGCTCGTTCCAGCAGATCGACATCAAGGGCTTCCCCATTCAGCGGCTGAAGGCGTTGACCGGCGAGCCTTCCATGTACGCGATGTCCATCTTTCCTTTCTGGGTGTATTTCAACGCGACCTCGCGCGTACGCTGGCCGGTGTGGGTCATCGGCATTTCGCTCATCATGAGTACGTCGTCGACGGTGCTGATCGGCTATGCGGTTTATGCGCTGATTCGCATGCGCAAGCTCGGCATCAACCCGATCAAGGCGTTGATCGCGCTCGCGGTGGTGTGCGTGATCGCCTATCTCGCGCAGGACTATATCGCCGATCTGTTCCAGCAGATGGTGATGGACAAGCTCGAAGGCAAGAACGAATCGGGCTCGGACCGTTCGATGCTGGTCCTGAATTCCGTGCAGATGTGGCTTGGCGCGACGCCGATGAATCAGTTGTTCGGCATCGGCTTCGGCTACATACGCTCGACCGATTTGTTCTCCACGTTGCTCGTGAACACGGGCGTGGTCGGTCTCGTCGGCATCAGCGCGCTCATGCTGTATCCCGCGTTCAAGCTCGACTGGGACGCGCGCGGCATGGCGCTGCGTCAATGCTGCGTGGGCACCTGGCTGATGATGATGGTCTCCGTGCCCGAGTTCGCCTATCTCGCACCGTGGACTTTCGTCGCGATGGCTTATGTGCGAGTGCGCGCGCTCAAGCAGGCCAGGCAGCAATCGCATGACCGCGACGCCGCCGTCGTCATCGATCAGACGCCTATCGGCACCGACTTCGGTACGAACGCTAAACCGCATTCGGGTCCGCGTGTCGGCTCGCCCGTGGGACCGCGTCCCGCTATCGGCAGCCGCATGAATCCGCGCGGACGTCATCCCTGAAAGCGCCTCGGTGACCCTTCGGGCAGTGCGCGCACTGCCCTCCCGCTTGCCTGCGACGTTCTACAATGGTGGTTTCGACCACCGGACCATGGCATGACGAACGTGCGCATGGCCGGGCAACCAGGGAGCACAACATGGCGCAAGTCACGACCGATTCCGGCCTCAAATACGAAGACATCGCTGTTGGCGAAGGCGCCGAAGCCGTCGCGGGCAAGACAGTGAGCGTGCACTACACGGGCTGGCTGACCGACGGACAGAAGTTCGATTCGAGCAAGGACCGCAACGACCCGTTCGCCTTCGTGCTGGGCGGCGGCATGGTCATCAAGGGCTGGGACGAAGGCGTGCAAGGCATGAAAGTGGGCGGCACGCGCCGTCTCACCATTCCGCCGCAACTCGGCTACGGCGCGCGTGGCGCGGGCGGCGTCATCCCGCCGAACGCCACGCTCGTGTTCGAAGTGGAACTGCTCGACGTCTGAATGTCGACGCCATGAACGCGCCAGTCCATCGTCCAGGCATTTCGCTGCGCCGCTATGAATCGGTGCAGGCGACGGACGAGCACGACTTCCATCAGATCGTGCTCGGCTTCGACGGCGCAATGGGCATGGCGGTGGACGGGCGCGAGTCGCATATCGACCGGCATCGCGCGTGGATCATTCCGGCTCACGCGCGGCATGAATACTGGGCCGAGGGCGTGAATCGCCAACTCGTGCTCGATCTTCCGGCAACGTCGGTAGCGGTGCCCGAGCGCTTTTTCGAACGCGCGCGCACTGTCGATCTCGATTCCGCGATGACGCAGCTCGTCGCCGATATCGCGCTGAATGCAGGCATTCACGATGGCCGCTTCGCCTGGCAAGCCGCCGCGCATCTGTGCGGCGCGTTGATGGCCGACGCGGGCGCATCCGTCGTGGCCGAAGCGCGTGGCCTCGACTTCGCGCGCATCGACCGATGGCTGCGGCTGCATTTGTCGGAGCCGCTGCGCATTGCCGATCTCGCCGCACACTGCGGCTTCGGCATGCGGCGCTTTCATCAGCTATTCAGCGAGGCGTTTGGCGAGACGCCGCATCGCTATCTGCATCGCTTGCGGCTCGATACCGCGCTAGCGTTGCTTGCCGATCCGCGCGCCGCGTTGTCGGACATTGCGCTCGATGTCGGTTTCGCCGATCAAAGCGCGTTCACGCATGCGTTCTCGAAGCGCTTCGGCATAGCGCCTGGTCTCTGGCGCAATGGCCTGAGAGCGCCTGATCCGCGTCAGCATTGAAGACGTAAAAAAGCCCGCCGGTCATCGACCAGGCGGGCTTTCTTCATGCCTCAACCAGCTAACGAATCATTCCACCGACAGTTGCAGATGCAATTGCGAGCGCGCGACGTCGCCCTCTTGCACGTCGCTTGCATTGTCGCGATCCGACTGCGATTGCGGCGCAAGACGCGCCGATTCGATCCGGTCGAGATACTCGGTCGTGATGTCGCCGGTGATGTAGTTGCCGTCGAAGCACGAAGCCTCGAACTCCTGCAACTCAGGGTTGATGTCACGGATCGCGCTTTTAAGGTCGGCCACGTCCTGATAGACGAGATAATCCGCGCCGATCATGCGCGCGACTTCTTCGTCGCTGCGGCCGTGCGCCACGAGTTCACCGCGCGTGGGCATGTCGATGCCATACACGTTAGGGAATTTAACCGGCGGCGCGGCGGACGCGAAGATCACCTTGTTTGCGCCGGCGTCACGCGCCATCTGCACGATTTCATGCGAGGTCGTGCCGCGCACGATTGAGTCGTCGACGATCAGCACGTTCTTGCCTTTGAACTCGATGGCCATGGCATTAAGCTTTTGGCGCACCGACTTCTTGCGCACCGCCTGGCCCGGCATGATGAAGGTGCGGCCCACGTAGCGATTCTTGAAGAAGCCTTCGCGATACTCCACGCCGAGCTTCGCGGCCACTTGCATGGCGGCGGGACGCGAGGAATCGGGAATGGGCATGACCACGTCGATAGGCACGTCCGGCAGCACGCGCTTGATCTTCTCGGCAAGATAGTCGCCCATGCGCAGACGCGCGTTGTAGACGGGCACGCCATCGAGGCACGAATCCGGACGCGCGAGATACACGAGTTCGAAGATGCAGGGGTTGAGCGTCGGTTTTTCGGCGCATTGATGACTGTGGAGGTTGCCTTCCGCGTCGATGAAAATGGCTTCGCCCGGCTCGACATCGCGCACGAACTCGAAGCCCACGCCTTCCACCGCTACCGATTCCGACGCCACCATCCATTCCACGCCCGTCGCGGTTTCCAGCTTGCCGAGGACGAGCGGACGGATGCCGAACGGATCGCGGAACGCGACGAGCCCGTAACCCGCGATCAGCGAGACGATCGCGTAAGAACCCTTCACCCGCCGATGCACGCCCGCAACCGCCTTCCAGAGCGCGGCGGCGTCGAGTTGCAAGCCCGAACTCGCGAGCTGCAGTTCATGCGCGAAGACGTTAAGAAGGACTTCCGTGTCCGACGCCGTGTTGATGTGCCGGCGATCGATGCGGAACATCTCGTCCTTCAACTGCGTCCAGTTGGTCAGATTGCCGTTGTGCGCGAGGATGATCCCGAACGGCGCGTTCACGTAGAACGGTTGCGCTTCTTCCTCGCTCGATGCGGAACCCGCCGTCGGATAACGCACTTGCCCGATGCCGACCGTACCCGGCAGGCTGCGCATGTTGCGCGTGCGGAACACGTCGCGCACCATGCCATTGGCTTTGTGCATGTGGAAGTTGTTGCCGTTCGCCGTGGCGATGCCCGCTGCGTCCTGGCCGCGATGCTGCAGAAGCAGCAAGCTGTCATAGATCAGCTGATTGACGGGACTTTGGGAAACTACACCTACGATGCCGCACATGGCATGGTCCTTCAAAGAGTCGAAACGGGGTCGACGGGGTCGATAGGCGGTGCCGGTCCACACCGCCTGTTCGCAGGCGGGCGCCGTATCGCGTCCCTCATGTAGCCAGCCGTTCGTCTATTGTGCGACGTTTCGCGCCGCGTCGCCGGCATCGGGGGGCGGGGCGACACGCACATACGCGGCAAGCGTAGCGGGGAGCAGCGGTTTCAGTTCACGCACGCCTTGCTCGGCCATGGGCGCGAGCAGCGCATTGCGCCAAAAATCTTTCTGCGGCAGTTCGGTCAAGCCCGCCAGGGCGACCAGGATGACTACCAATATAGCCCCTCTGGCGAGGCCGAACAGCAAACCCAGCGAGCGGTCGACGCCGCGCAGGCCGGTGACTTCGGTGATGCGCGTCAGGAGCGCGGACAGCACGCTCGACAGAAGCAGCACGGCCGCCACCACCAGCAGGAACGCCACGAGCCATTGCGTCAATGCACCGCCCGGCCACGTGGACGGTATGTACGGCACGACGACGCTGACGAAGCGCCCTGCAATCAAGATAGCCGCCACCCAGCCGACGAGACCGAACGCTTCGGCCAGAAAGCCGCGCCACATGCCGCGCAAGGCTGACAGGCCGATCACGGCGAGCACGGCATAGTCGAAACTGGTGAACATCGAGCTTCTGGTTCGCCTCAGTTCGCTGGCCGCTTGCCACCGGCAAGTCCGGCTTGCCGCACCTTCTGAAGCGCCGCCGATGCCGCCGTGCGATCCGCAAACGGTCCTGCGCGCAACAGAGCGCGCGTGGAGCCGTCCGTTTGCTTGCGATGTTCGAGATATGCGGGCACACCGGCCGCTTTCAACTTGTTGACCCAGTTTTGCGCGGCGGTTTCGTCGTCGAAGGTGCCGATTTGCAGCACGAAGCGGCTACCGGCCGGTGACGAAGGCGAGCTCGGTGCGTTGGCGGCGGTATTGGCTTCTTCAGCGGGCGCGACCGGCTGCGGCTTGACCGCCTGGGTTTTTGCGGGTTGGCTCGCGGGTGCCGGGGACTTTGCTTCCGGTTTGGCCTGCGCCTGTTGCTGAACTGGCGCCGGCGTTTGCGCGTCGGGCTGCGCTACGCCCGCCGCCACGCCGTTCGATGTCGCCGCAGGGCCGTCATGCGCGACGCCGGCTTGCGTGTCGGCATCGGTGGCTTCGCGCGATTGCTTCACGGCAGGCGCGGGGCGGCTTGGAATATCGATGGAGATATCGTCGGTGACGGGCTTCGGGCGTGAGTCCAGCACCATGGGCAGAACGATGACCGCGGCCAGCACGAGCGCGATTGCGCCGACCAGCCTGCGCCGGGCACGCTGCTTTTCGGGCAGCGTGGGGTCGAGCATCATCGCGTCGGCGTCGGTGCGCTCGGGGCGGCGCGTGCTGCGTTCCGTGCGGACGGTATGACGCGTGCCGCGCGGTGAGTCGGAATATGCGTCGCGACCGGAGTCGTCTTTCTTGCCGAACGAGAAAAGTCCCATGTATGGCTTGGTGCGAGAAGCTTGGTGCGGGGGTTTGCCTTGCGGCTGACCGCCAACCGTCTCAGTGATGCTGCGATTTCCGGTATGCCATGACGCCGGCAACCGTGTAGAAACTGCCAAAAACCAAAATTCTATCATTTTCGGACGCACGACTTAACGCATCTCGAAATGCTTCGGCCGGTGTGTCGAATTGTGAAACGCTGCTGTCGGGGCCTTCGTTGACACCGGCATCGCGCAAAACCTTGGCCAGGCGGTCGGTCGACGCGGCGCGCGGAGTAGGCAACGCGCTCACGTTCCAGTGATCGACCTCGCCCTTGAGCTGATTGACGATGCCTTCGATGTCTTTGTCGCCCATTGCGCCGAACACCGCGTAGGTGTACGGAAAGTAGCCCATGTTGCCGAGATTCTGACCGAGCACGGCGGCGGCGTGCGGATTGTGCGCGACATCCAAAATGATCTGCGGTTTGCCCGGCAGCACCTGGAACCGCCCCGGCAACTCGACGTTCGCCAGGCCCAGCCGGATATCCTGCGCAGACACGGCCAGACGGTCGCGCAGCGCTTCGAGCGCCGCCAGCGCGGCCGACGTATTGATGAGCTGATTCGCGCCCCTCAACGCCGGGTAAGCCAGCGCGGAACGCCGTTGTGCGCGTCCGATGTAGCTCCACTGCTGGCGCTCGTTGCCCGGCTGCGCTTCGTAGCGAAAATCGCGGCCCACAAGCCACAAATCCGCGCCGATCGCCTCGGCATGATCGATCAGGCTTTGCGGCGGCGTCGGGTCGCCGCAAATCGCGGGCTTGCCCGAGCGGAAAATGCCCGCCTTCTCGAAGCCGATTTTCTCGCGCGTATCGCCGAGATAATCCGTGTGATCGATGTCGATACTCGTGATCACCGCGCAGTCCGTATCGACGATATTGACCGCGTCCAGCCGCCCGCCGAGCCCGACTTCGAGCACCACGGCGTCTAGTGTGCGCGAGGCGAAGAGATGCAGGATCGCGAGCGTCGTGAATTCGAAATAAGTCAGCGAGACCGGCTCGGCGAGACTCGCGCGCGCTTTTTCCACGGCCTCGAAATGCTGCAGCAACTCGGCGTCACTGGCCTCGACGCCATCTACGCGCGCCCGCTCGTTGAACGAAAGCAGATGCGGTGACGTGTGACAGCCCACGCGATAACCCGCGCGCAGCAAAATGGTTTCGATGATCGCGCACGTCGAGCCCTTGCCATTCGTGCCGCCGACGGTGATGACCGGGCAGTCGAAGGAAAGCCCGAGCGCTTCCTTCACGCGACCGATGCGCGCGAGACCCATGTCGATACCGACCGGATGCGCCGCTTCGAGATGAGCGAGCCAGGCGTCGAGAGTGGGGAAAGTGTTCATTTTCGAGATCGGGAAACAAAAGCGCCGCGCGGCACCTCGCGGGTTCACGCGCGGCGCGGCGCTGCATTCGAAGCCGTCAGGCGACGGCGTCGGCGGGCTGTCGGGTCATCAATGCCATCAACTGGGCAATTTCCTCGCGCATCTTGCGGCGATCCACGATCATGTCGACGGCGCCCTTCGTCATCAGGAACTCGGCGCGCTGGAAGCCTTCCGGCAGCTTTTCACGCACCGTCTGCTCGATCACGCGCGGACCCGCGAAGCCGATGAGCGCTTTCGGCTCGGCAATCACCACATCGCCCAGAAACGCGAAGCTCGCGGACACCCCGCCCATGGTCGGGTCGGTCAGCACCGAGATGAACGGCAGTTTCGCCTCGGCCAATTTCGTAAGGAGCGCAGTGGTTTTGGCCATCTGCATGAGCGAAAGCAGGCTTTCCTGCATGCGCGCGCCGCCCGAAGCCGTGAAGCAGATGAACGGTACGTTCTGTTCGAGCGCATTGCGCGCGCCGCGCACGAAACGTTCTCCGACCACCGAACCCATCGAGCCGCCCATGAACGAGAACTCGAAGCACGCCACGACGCACGGTATGGTGTGGATTGCGCCGCCCATGACGACCATGGCGTCGGTTTCGTCGGTGTCTTCCATCGCCTCTTTCAGGCGGTCCGGATACTTGCGGCTGTCCTTGAACTTGAGGGCGTCGACCGGCAAGACTTCCTGGCCGATTTCATAGCGGCCTTCTGGATCGAGCAGACGATCGAGCCGCTCGCGCGCGCCGATTCGCATGTGGTGGCTGCACTTCGGGCACACATGCAGATTCGCCTCCACGTCGTTGCGGTACAGCACCGCCTCGCACGCCGGACACTTCACCCACAGGCCTTCGGGAATGCCCTTGCGGCTTTTGGGATCGGTCTGTTTGATCTTGGGCGGCAACAATTTGTCGAGCCAGCTCATCGAATTTCCTTCAGTGTTCAGACGGTCGCGGCGCCGCGCCGAGGGAATCCGGCGCGGCCGCGACTGCGTTTTTACTTGGCGGCGTCGAGTGCCGCTCTGATTTCCGCGATGAATGTCGTAAGCGACGCCGCGGCGATATCCGGCGGCGCCTCTTCGAGCAACTGCACGAGCCGGCTGCCGATGACCACGGCATCCGCGATCTCAGCCACCGCGCGGGCAGTTTGCGCGTCGCGGATGCCGAAACCCACGCCCACCGGCAGCGGCACATGCGACTTGATGGCCGGGATTTTACTCGCGATGCTGGAAACGTCCAGATTTGCCGCGCCGGTCACGCCTTTCAGCGAGACGTAATAGACATAGCCGCTCGCAATCTTCCCGACCGCCGCGATACGTTCGTCGGTCGAAGTCGGCGCCAGCAGGAAGATGGGATCGATGCCGGCCGCGCGCATTTTCGTGCCGAATTCCTCGGCTTCCTCGGGCGGGTAATCGACGACCAGCACGCCGTCGACGCCCGCTTCGTTCGCGGCCGCCGCGAAAGTGTCCGCGCCCATGCGTTCGATCGGATTGGCGTAGCCCATCAGGACGACCGGCGTTTTGTCGTTGGTCTGGCGAAAACGCGCGACATCGGCAAGCACGCGCTTGAGCGTCACGCCGCGCGCCAGTGCGCGTTCCGACGAGCGCTGAATGACGGGACCGTCGGCCATCGGGTCCGAAAACGGCACGCCCAGTTCGATGACGTCCGCGCCGCCCTTCGCCAGCGCGTGCATGAACTCGACGGTCTGTTCAGGGTTCGGGTCGCCCGCCGTAATGAACGGAATCAGCCCCTTCTTGCCTTCGGCGGCGAGTGCCGCAAATGTAGTTTTGATGCGTGACATGAGAAATTCTCGCAGTCGTATTCGTGGGCGTCAGACGTCGTTGTCTCGGCATCTGACGCGTTTCAGCGACGAAAATGGCGCTATCGGGCAGCTTCCGGTACGAGACTGACGCTAGGTGCGCGCAAAACCTGCAATCGATCCTCGCGTCCCTGCGCCGTGCGCTGTTCAGCGATCGCACAGTAGTCCGCGTTTATCTCGTATCCGGTGAAGAGCCGTCCGTGACGCGCGCAGGCAACGCCCGTGGTGCCGCTGCCCATGAATGGATCAAGCACGCGGCCGCCCGGCGGGCAACTGGCAAGCACCATCCGTTCGATGATCTCCAGCGGCTTTTGTGTCGGATGATCGACCCGTTCCGCATGCTGCCGGTGCAAACGCGACACCGACCACACGTCTTTCGGGTTGTAGCCCATCTCCAGCCACTTGCTGCCTTCGAAAATCTTGCGCGAGCGCGCCTTCTTCGTCACTGCGTCGTAAGGAATGCGCACTGGATCGAGATCAAAGTAATAGTCCTTCGATACCGCGAAATAGCCGATGTTGTCATGCACCGACGAGAATTTTCGCGTCGTTCCGCCCATGCTCGGTACACGCCGGTCCCAGACGATCTCATTGACCATCATCAGGCGGCGCTTGAGAAACACGAACAGCTCTGGCGAATACTGCCAGGTGCAGAAGATGTACATCGAACCGCTTCGCTTGAGCTTTGGCAAGGCCAGTTCAAGCCAGCCGTACGTCCATTCAAGGAAGGCTTCTCCGGACCGCATGTCCGAGTCGTTCCCGTAGTCCTTGCCCAAACCATAGGGCGGGTCCGCGACGATCAAGTCGATCGACGCGTCGGGAATGGTCGCGGCATCGGCCAGGAAATCGCGATTGCGGATATCGATGTCGGCGCCCGTGAGCGCGCCGACGGACAACGGTTCGTCGATGACAGTGCGCATCCGGCCGCTCAGAACTGAATGCCCGATCGCTCGGCGACCGTGTGCATGTCCTTGTCGCCCCGGCCCGACAGGTTGACGAGCAGCACCTTGTCGCGCGGCAGCGTCTTCGCGAGCTTCGCGCCATACGCCAGCGCGTGACTCGATTCGAGCGCCGGGATGATGCCTTCGATGCGGCAGCAGTCGTGGAAGGCCTTGAGCGCTTCCTCATCCGTGATGCCAACATACTCGGCCCGTCCCGCGTCCTTCAGCCATGCGTGCTCGGGACCGACGCCCGGATAGTCGAGACCCGCCGAAACCGAATGCGTCTCGATGATCTGGCCGTTGTCGTCCTGCAAGAGATAGGTGCGATTGCCGTGCAAAACGCCAGGACTACCGCCCATGAGCGAGGCTGCGTGACGGCCGGTGTCCATTCCGTCGCCAGCTGCCTCGACGCCAATCAGACGCACGCCCTTGTCGTCGATATAGGGATAAAAGATGCCCATCGCGTTCGATCCACCGCCTACGCACGCTATCACCGCGTCCGGCTGTCGACCAGCCATTTCGGGCATTTGCACCTTGCATTCGTCGCCGATCACACGCTGGAAGTCGCGCACCATCATCGGATAAGGATGCGGGCCCGCCACCGTGCCGATGATGTAGAACGTGCTCTCGACGTTCGTCACCCAGTCGCGCATGGCTTCGTTGAGCGCGTCTTTCAGCGTCTTCGAGCCCGATTCGACCGGCACGACCGTCGCGCCCAGCAGCTTCATCCGATACACGTTCGCAGCCTGACGCCGCACGTCCTCGACGCCCATGTACACCACGCATTCCATGCCGAAGCGCGCGGCAATGGTGGCGGTTGCAACACCGTGCTGACCTGCGCCCGTCTCGGCGATCACACGCTTCTTGCCCATCTGGCGCGCAAGCAGCGCCTGGCCGATCACATTGTTGACCTTGTGCGCGCCGGTGTGATTCAGGTCCTCGCGCTTCAAATAAAGCTGCGCGCCGCCAAGCATTTCGCTCCAGCGCTTTGCGTGATAAATCGGAGAAGGGCGACCCACATAATGCTTCAGTTCGTAGTGATACTCCGCCTGGAACTCGGGATCTTGCTGAGCGGCTTCATACGCGACGCGCAATTCATCGAGCGCGTGGATGAGCGTTTCAGACACGAAAATGCCGCCATATTGGCCGAAATGGCCTCTTTCGTCTGGTAAGTTGTACATTACGTCACTCTTCGGTGGTGAAGTGCCATTGCGGCGAATTCACATTTTTATTCAGCTGGCATCCGCTTCGCGCACCGCGCGCACGAATGCCGCCATCCGGGCGGGATCTTTCACGCCCTTGGCGCCCGGCGTTTCGATGCCGCTTGAGACATCGACCGCGAACGGGCGCACGCGCCGGATGGCTTCACTGACGTTTTGCGTGTTCAACCCACCACTCAAAACGGCCCGATGCCCTAGATCTGTTGGGATAAGTGACCAATCAAATATCTTCCCGCCGCCGCCAAAGCCCTCGACGAGCGCGTCGAGAAGAATGCCGTCAGCATCTGCAAATTTAAGAGACGATTCTATCAAATCGCTCGTTGCAGCATCAGGCCCGATTCGCAATGCGCGCCAATAGGGCAAACCCGCAATTGCGGCCAACTCGGCGCATTGTTCGGGTGTCTCGTCGCCGTGAAACTGCAAAATGGACAGAGGAACGTTCGACGTGACTTCTCTCACCCATTCCGGCGTCGCGTTGACGAACAAACCGACCGCCGACACTAGCGGCGGCACATGCCGAGCCAGTTCGACGGCTTGCGCAACGCTCACCGAACGCGGACTCGGTGGATAGAAAACGAAGCCCACGGCGTCCGCGCCGAGCGCTACGGCGTGGCGCACGTCTTCGGCGCGTGAAAGTCCGCACAGCTTGATTCTCGTTCGATGAAGATCCCGTTCGCTCATTTCTCGTTCGCCCAGACGGCGCTCCACGGCATGCTTTCGATATGCGCAGGCGGCACCGCGAATTGCGCCGGATAACCGACTTCCGCCAGATATAGGCCGTCCGGCATGAAGGTCGGCGCGGCGATACGACGGTCGCGCGCGGCGAGTACGTCGGTCATCCACGAAACCGGATGTTTTCCCCGGCCAATGGCAACGAAGCATCCCATTAGATTGCGTACCATATGATGCAAAAACGCATTGGCGCGAAACCGGAAGTGCACGAAGTTGCCCTGCTCGCGTACATCGATCCGATACACATGCTTGACCGGCGTTTTCGACTGGCAATCCGCCGCGCGGAACGACGAAAAGTCGTGCTCGCCGATAAGACACGCCACCGATTCACGCATCGCGCCGACATCCAGCGGCGTGTGCACCCAGCCAGCGCGTTTCGCGAGCATGGGTGAACGGACCGCATTGATGTACAGCACGTAATAGTAAGTGCGTTCGAATGCGCTGAAGCGGGCGTGGAAGTCGGCGGGCATCGGCTTCGCCCATTGCACCGCGATCGTTTCCGGCAAAAACGCATTCGTGCCGCGCACCCAGGAAAACTCGGTACGGTCGAGTTCCGTGTCGAAGTGCACGACTTGGCCCAGGCCGTGAACCCCGGTATCTGTCCGTCCGGCGACGACCGTCTGCAAACGAGTCTGCGCGAACTCCCCGAGCGCGCGCTCGAGTTCGTCCTGCACCGTGTTGCCGTGCGGCTGAGATTGCCAGCCGGAAAACGCCGAGCCGTCGTACTGAACGCCTAATGCAATGCGCATTTCAGGAATGCGGCGCGAGCGTCGAAAGCAACGCGGCGGCTTGCGGACGCGTGGCTGAATCGTTCGAGGCGAGCACTTCCTGAAGCAACGTACGCGCGCCCGACAAATCGCCCAGTTCGATGTATTCGGTCGCTAGTTCGAGCTTGTTTCGCGCGATCGTCGCGAGTTGCGAAGGCGTCAGCGCCGGCAACGGTGCTGTCTGGCTCGCCGGCAGATTCAGGTCGAAGTCGAGGCTCAGCGGGCCGTACTGGGTGGCTCCGAGGCCGGCCACCGCCGCGGCGCCTGCAGTGCCGGCTTCGATCTGAGCGACGACGGAATCCCCTCGCGGCACGGGCGGCAAGTCCTCGTGAGCCGTCTGCGCGTGGGCCACCGGCTGCGGGATGAACGGCAACGGCGCCGCGTCAGCGGACTCACGGGGCGCGGCTTCAAGCGCCTGCGGCGGCGAACTCGCCAACTCATGAGGCGCGTTCAGCGTCAGTTCGAGACGCGGCGGCAGACCGAGTTCGAGCGAGTCGAGCGCCTGGATTGCTTCTTTTGGAAACTTGGGCATCGGGAAACGATGACCGGGCGATGGATCGTCGTCGAGTTCCGGCTCGGGCGGCACGTCGAGCGCTGCGTGCTCGATCTCGCGCTGTTCTGCCGCGCGCTGCTCGGCGGCTTCCTCGGCGGCCGCACGCGCCTGAGCTTCGCGCAGTTCGGCTTCGCGAGCGATGATTTCGCGCGCCGCCGCCTCGCGGGCCTGTTCCGCGTGCTCGGCGGCATCGCGCGCTTCGGCTTCGCGCAATTGCGTCTCGCGGGCGGACAGATCGCGGGCGAGCGCCTCGCGGGCCGCGAGCTCACGTGCGCGCGTCTCCCGTTCCTCGGCTTCCTGATGCGCAGCCTGTCGCGCGGCGGCTTCGCGCTCCTGTTCTTCCCATTTGCGCGCTTCGAGCGCGGCAGCCTGGCGTGCAGCGATTTCACGGGCATGCGTTTCGTGCGCGTCGGCGTCGTTCGATGATTCTTCGCGCGCGGATGGCACGAATTCCGCGTGCAAAGCGGCGGGCGTCGCGGGAACGAACGGCTCGGCTTGCGACGCCGGATTCCTGGCCGATGGCGTCATGCGCGCGACCGCGTCGTCATCGGACGGCGTGGGGAAAACTTGCGCCGCATCGTAATCCTCGATGCTCGCCGCCACCGCGTTCAGTTCCGACTGATCGTCGCGCTGAACCGCCTTGCCATCTACGCTCGCCACGGCGATAGCAGCCAAACGCTCGCGCTCGCGTTGCTGACGCAGCTTTTCGTTACGCGCGGCGGCGTCTGCTTCCGCTTCTTCCATCGAGGAAAAGGTTCGCGGCGCGCGCGGGTCCGCTGCCGCTCTCGCCGCTTCGAGTTTGGCGCGATTACGCCTTCTGATATACCACTGGCCGAATATGACACTCAGCCCAACCAGCCCACCAAGGAAAATCCTGGGGTCCGAAAGCGGCGACCCGGTCGCGGGCGCCGCAGCGGAAGTGGCGACCTCGGGCTTCGCGGGCGCCATTGTGGTACTTGCCTCGGACGCCGGCGCAACGGCATTCGGCGCGCTCGCAACAAGCGCGGGATTCGAGGCTGCTTCGGGCGGCGCGGGCTCGCTCGCGGCGCCTTGAGTCGCTGACGCCGGTGCAACGCCAGTCGCAGATGCGCCCGCCGTTGCGTTTTCCTGCGGGACCGGCGCTGGCGTCGATGCGGACGCCGAGACCGGCGCGGACGCTCCGCCCGCATCCGTTGCCGGCACGTTCAACACCGAACCGAGCTTCAACCGATTGATGTCGTGCCCGGCGAACGCGTTCGGATTGGCTTCGAACAGGGCGCGCGCCATCTTTTCCTTGACGGCGCGTTCCTTGGAACCGGTGAGTTCGCCGGCGATATCGCTCAGCGACTGACCGGGCTTCACCGCGTACTGCTGCGTAGCGCCTGCTGCAACCTCGCTCGCCTGCGCGAGAGCCGCGCCCGGATGCGCGGCGAGCACCGCGGACGCGACAATGCCAGCCGCAGCGAACGCCGCGCGCGATGGCGTGTTGAAAGACCGGCCAGGTCGATGAATCATTGAAACTCCAGGGAACGGCGAAGGTTGAATCGAAACACTGCCATGACAAACGCGCGCGGGTGGATTTTTCGTCGAACGGTCACGCGGACACGTTCCATGACAAAACCGGCTGCACAAACGAAAAAGCGCCGCGATAAACGCGACGCTTCTCGTCAAGCCGCGCTCATAAGCGCGTAGTTTACTTTACTTGTCCAACAGAATGCGCAGCATGCGGCGCAGCGGCTCGGCAGCACCCCACAAGAGCTGGTCGCCGACCGTGAACGCGGATAGATATTCACCGCCCATGGCGAGCTTGCGCAGACGGCCAACCGGCACCGTAAGCGTGCCCGTGACGACTGCAGGCGACAGATCGCGGATGGATGCTTCGCGCTCGTTCGGCACGACCTTCACCCAGTCGTTCGCCGATGCCAGGATGCCGTGCACTTCGTCGAGCGGCACGTCCTTCGCGAGCTTGATGGTCAGCGCTTGCGAATGGCAGCGCATGGCGCCGATCCGCACGCAAAGCCCATCCACGGGAACCGAGCCCGGCTGACCCATTGCGAGCTTGCCGAGAATCTTGTTGGTTTCCGCGCCGCCCTTCCACTCTTCCTTCGACATGCCGTCGCCGAGATCCTTGTCGATCCACGGGATCAGCGAGCCTGCGAGCGGCACGCCGAAATTGTCGACGGGCATGCGTTCGCCGTTCATTGCAGCCAGCACGCGGCGGTCGATATCGAGGATGGCGGAAGACGGGTCGGCCAGGTCTTCCTTGGCGGCGCCGTAAAGCACACCCATTTGCTGCAGCAGTTCGCGCATGTTCTGCGCACCCGCGCCGGATGCGGCCTGATACGTCATGGCCGTCGTCCATTCGACGAGGTTTTCGCGGAACAGGCCGCCGAGCGCCATCAGCATGAGGCTGACCGTGCAATTGCCGCCGATGAAATCGCGCCCGCCCTTGACGAGCGAGTCCTTGATGACGTTCAGGTTGACCGGATCGAGAATGATGACCGCGTCGTCCTTCATGCGCAGCGCCGAGGCCGCGTCGATCCAATAACCTTTCCAGCCCGCCGCGCGCAGCTTCGGATACACCTCGTTGGTGTAGTCGCCGCCTTGACACGTAATGATGGCGTCACACTTCTTCAGGTCGTCGATGCTCGTCGCGTCTTTGAGCTTAGTCTCGTTCTTGGCGAACGACGGCGCGTTGCCGCCCGCATTGCTGGTGCTGAAAAACACCGGTTCGATCAGGTCGAAGTCGCCTTCCTGCTGCATGCGCTGCATCAGGACGCTGCCGACCATGCCGCGCCAACCAACGAGACCTACGTTCATGACTCACCCTTCCAGTGGTAGCTTCCCCGCATCCTTACCCGGCGTGGCCGCGCGGGGAAGACGCTCGGACACGAGGGACGATCAGCGAATCGTGATCGCTTTGATGGAGGTTTTCGTAATGCGCGTTTTGGCGACGCCAACGATGGCGTAACCGCGCGTGCTGATGGCGAGACCCGTCGCGCTGACTTTTGAGCCGCGTCCGATGGATTCCAAAGAGAATTGAGAGTTCTTCGCCATAGCAAAACAGTCTACACGATAACCGGGCTATTTCGTGAATCTCGAACCGAATCGCCGCGAATCGTGCCGTAAAACGGGTAAAAATAGGATAAACGTCACGATCGGCTGCATTTGTCGCAACAGCCGATCGCGAGTTTTTTTAGAGCGCCTTGAGCACCGCGTCGCCCATTTCCTTCGTGCCGACGACTTTGCCGTCGGGCGTCGCGATATCGCCGGTGCGGTAGCCCTGCTCCAGCACCTTCTTCACCGCGCTTTCGATACGGTCGGCTTGCTCCGTCTTGCCGAGCGAGTAGCGCAGCATCATCGCGGCGGAGAGAATGGTCGCAAGCGGATTGGCCACGCCCTTGCCCGCGATATCCGGCGCCGAACCATGCGACGGCTCGTACAAGCCCTTGTTGTTCTTGTCGAGCGACGCCGAAGGCAACATGCCGATGGAACCGGTGAGCATCGCGGCTTCGTCGGAGAGAATGTCGCCGAACATGTTGCCCGTCACGACCACGTCGAAAGCCTTGGGCGCCTTGACCAGCTGCATCGCCGCGTTATCGACATACATGTGCGACAGCTCGACGTCCGGATATTCCTTGGACACATCGATCATGATGTCGCGCCAGAATTGCGATGTTTCGAGCACGTTCGCCTTGTCCACGCTCGTCAACTTCTTCTGACGCTTTTGCGCAGCCTGAAACGCGACATGCGCAATGCGCCGCACTTCCGGTTCCGCGTAACGCATGGTGTCGAAGCCTTCCTGCGCGCCTTCGAACAAGCCGTCCGGCGCAGCACGCACGCCGCGTGGCTGGCCAAAGTAGATGTCACCGTTCAGTTCACGCACGATCAGGATATCGAGCCCCGACACGATCTCGGCCTTCAGCGACGAAGCACCCGTCAATTGCGGATAGCAAATGGCCGGACGGAAGTTCGCGAACAGTTGCAGATGCTTGCGCAGACCGAGAATGGCTTGCTCCGGGCGCAACGCGCGTTCGAGCTTGTCATACTTCCAGTCGCCGACGGCGCCGAAAAGGATCGCGTCGGCGTCCTTGGCGAGTTGCAGCGTCGCATCCGGCAGCGGATGGCCCTTCGCCTCGTAACCCGCGCCGCCAACGGGCGCTTCTTCGAGTTCGAACTTCTCACCAAGCGCGTTCAGCACCTTGACCGCCTCGGCGGTGATTTCCGGACCGATACCGTCGCCGGGGAGGACTGCAATCTTCATGTCTCGATTCCTTATTCACAGGACGCGCTCCGCGCTTGCGGAGCTTCCCGGTTTGGTTCGCGCCGTCGTGTCGGGTTTCTCGGACACGAACAACGTCACTAAAAGCGCGCCTGCATCTGAGCGCAGGCCGAATACAGGCTCTTATCCAACCAGCCGATTGTTCAGCCACGGCTGCTTCGTCAGCCGTTCCGTCTCGTACTGACGAATCTTGTCCGCGTGGCGCAGGGTCAGCGCGATATCGTCGAAGCCGTTCAGCAGACAGTACTTGCGAAAGCCCGGGACTTCGAAAGAATACTCGGTGCCGTCGCCCGTACGCACGACTTGCGCTTCGAGATCGACGGTCAGCGTATAACCCACGAACGCGTTGGTCTCGTTGAACAGCTTGTCCACTTGCTGCTCCGTCAGCGCCACCGGCAGCAGCCCGTTCTTGAAGCAGTTGTTATAGAAAATGTCCGCGAAGCTCGGCGCGATGATCGCGCGAAAGCCGTATTGATCCAGCGCCCACGGCGCGTGTTCCCGCGAGCTGCCGCAGCCGAAGTTCTTGCGCGTGAGCAGAATCGACGCGCCCTGGTAACGCTGCTGATTCAGCACGAAATCCGGGTTCAGCGGGCGCTTGCTGTTGTCCTGTCCCGGCTGGCCGACATCGAGATAACGCCATTCGTCGAACGCGTTGGGACCGAAGCCGGTGCGCTTGATCGACTTCAGGAACTGCTTCGGAATGATCGCGTCGGTGTCGACGTTTTCGCGATCCAGCGGCGCCACGAGGCCGCTATGCACAATGAATTTTTCCATGACGCTTGAGCCCTTTGTCTGTTGCAGATCCGGCAATGCTTGGCGCGCCTTGCCGGATGAATGCGGCTCGCCTACTTAGCCGCGTTGCTGATCGAATTGCCCAGATGCTGCAAATCTTCGCCGAAACCGTGCATCGTGTTGCAGCCCGCGAGTGTCAGTGTGAGCAGACAACCGGCGGCAACCACGAGCGAGAGTAGATTTCGCTTCATCGCACCGAGTCAGGCGAGCTTGCGAACGTCGACGAAGTGACCTTCGATTGCAGCGGCGGCCGCCATTGCCGGGCTCACCAGATGCGTGCGTCCGCCCGCGCCTTGACGCCCTTCGAAATTGCGGTTCGACGTCGATGCGCAGCGCTCGCCCGGATCGAGCCGGTCCGCGTTCATGGCGAGGCACATGGAGCATCCCGGCTCGCGCCATTCGAAGCCCGCGTTGGTGAAAATCTTGTCGAGCCCTTCCCGCTCGGCCTGCGCTTTCACGAGACCGGAGCCCGGCACGACCATCGCCAGACGAATGTTCGATGCCACGCGGCGGCCGAGCGTCTTCACCACATACGCGGCGGCGCGCAGGTCTTCAATACGCGCATTCGTGCACGAGCCGATGAAGATTTTGTCCGGCTTGATGGCCTCGATTGGCGTGTTCGGTTGCAGCGCCATGTAGTGCAGCGCGCGTTCCATGGCGTCGCGCTTGACCGGATCTTTTTCGCGCTCGGGATCGGGCACGCGGCCATCGACCGACGTGACCATTTCCGGCGACGTGCCCCACGTGACTTGCGGCACGATTTCGGCCGCATTGAGTTCGACCACGCGGTCGAACTGCGCGTCTGGGTCCGACTTGAACTGACGCCAGTACTCGACCGCCTGATTCCACTCGACGCCCTGCGGCGAGTACGGACGATCCTTGAGATAGTTGATCGTGGTGTCGTCGACGGCCACCATGCCGGCGCGCGCGCCCGCTTCGATCGCCATGTTGCAGACCGTCATGCGGCCTTCCATGGTGAGCGCGCGGATGGTCGAGCCGCCGAATTCCATGGCGTAACCGGTGCCGCCCGCCGTGCCGATCTTGCCGATGATCGCGAGCACGATGTCCTTCGCGGTGCAGCCGCGCGGCAATTGGCCTTCGACCTTAATGAGCAGGTTCTTGCTCTTCTTCTGCAAGAGCGTTTGCGTGGCGAGCACGTGCTCCACTTCCGAGGTGCCGATGCCGTGCGCGAGCGCGCCGAACGCGCCGTGCGTGGAGGTGTGCGAGTCGCCGCAGACGATGGTCATGCCCGGCAGCGTCGCGCCCTGTTCCGGCCCGATGATGTGCACGATGCCCTGACGCAGATCGTTCATCTTGAACTGAGTGATGCCGAAGCTATCGCAATTGGAGTCGAGCGTATCGACTTGCAGCTTCGACACGGGATCAGCAATGCCGTGCGAACGGTCGGTGGTCGGCACGTTGTGGTCGGACACGGCCAGGTTCGCGCTGATGCGCCACACCGGGCGCTCGGCCAGCTTCAGGCCTTCGAAGGCCTGCGGGCTCGTCACTTCGTGCAGCAGGTGACGGTCGATGTAGAGGATCGACGTGCCGTCCTCTTCCGTGTGGATCACGTGTGTGTTCCACAGTTTGTCGTAGAGAGTCTGTGCCATGTGAGCGCTTTGGAGTGTGACTGCGGGGTTTTCAGTTTGACGACTTGTGAGTCGATTATGCCACTCTCAAGGAGCGCGTGGATAGTACTAGGCTACGGAAAAATCCATTAAAAACAGTGGGTTGGGTGGTGGGTTCGGTACCTGGATCAGCGATACCCGGATAAGAAGACGGACGAGAAAGAAGCCAAAAGCAAAAAGCCCCGGCAATCACTCGCCGGGGCTTTCATCCAACCTAACCTGCGTGCGCTTAACGCTTGTCCAGCGCCTTTGCATCACGCGGCGTTTGACCAATGAACAACTGACGCGGACGGCCGATCTTTTGTTCCGGATCGGCGATCATCTCGTTCCACTGCGCGATCCAGCCAACCGTACGGGCCATTGCGAAGATACACGTGAACATGGACGTCGGAATGCCCAGCGCGCGCTGCACGATGCCCGAGTAAAAGTCTACGTTCGGGTACAGCTTGCGCGACACGAAGTATTCGTCTTCCAGCGCGATCTTTTCCAGTTCCATCGCAAGCTTGAAGAGCGGGTCGTCATGCAGACCGAGCTCGTTCAGCACTTCGTGGCAGGTTTCGCGCATGAGCTTCGCGCGGGGATCGTAATTCTTGTAGACGCGGTGGCCGAAGCCCATCAGCTTCACGCCCGAGTTCTTGTCCTTCACCTGCTTGATGAACTCGGCGATGTTGTCGACCGAGCCGATTTCTTCCAGCATGTTCAGCGCGGCTTCGTTCGCGCCGCCGTGCGCCGGGCCCCACAGACACGCGATACCGGCTGCAATACACGCAAACGGATTGGCGCCCGACGAACCCGCGAGACGCACCGTGGAGGTCGACGCGTTTTGCTCGTGGTCCGCGTGCAGGATGAGGATACGGTCGAGCGCGCGCACCAGCACGTCGTTGACTTTGTACTCTTCGCACGGGTTCGAGAACATCATGTACATGAAGTTCGCGCTATACGACAGATCGTTCTTCGGATAAACGAACGGTTGACCGATGCTGAACTTGTACGCCATGGCCACCAGCGTCGGCAGCTTGGCGATCATGCGGATAGCCGACACTTCGCGATGACGCGGGTCGTTGATATTCAGCGAGTCATGGTAGAACGCCGACAGCGCGCCGACTGCGGCGACGAGGACGGCCATGGGGTGCGCGTCGCGACGGAAACCGCGGAAGAAGAAGTGCATTTGCTCATGCACCATCGTGTGGCGCGTGACCGTATCCACGAATTCCTGGTTCTGCGCGGCGGTCGGCAATTCGCCCTTCAGCAGCAGATAGCAGGTTTCGAGGAAGTCGGCGTTCACCGCCAGTTCTTCGATCGGATATCCGCGATAGAGCAGTTCGCCCTTGTCGCCGTCGATATACGTAATCGCGGAATTGCACGCTGCCGTCGACATGAAGCCCGGGTCATACGTGAACTTGCCGGTCTGACCGTACAACTTGCGAATGTCGATCACGTCCGGGCCCATGGTGCCCTTGTAGATCGGCATTTCGACGCTCGGCGAGTTGTCGCTGAACGATAGCGTGGCTTTAACATCTGACGGGGTCATAGCACATCCTCAATCGAAGTATGGATACAGGTTCTCGATAATTTGCACGACGGAAGCTGCGCGGCACAAACTGTACTGTGGGCCTCTTGCGGCCTTAATTCGTTTATTTCGGCTTATTGTGCAGAACTCCGTGGATTCCTGCTGAAATCACACGGTACGCAGCATACCTAGCAGACGGATTGCATCGGGCGTCGCAAGCTCGCCTTCGGGCTCGGTGCGCGCCAGCAACAAATCCATCAGTTCGTTGTCGCTCAGCTCCAGCAGACGGGTCAACGCGAACACGTCGGCGTCACTGAGGTCATGCTCATATCGGCTGAAAAAACGCTCGAAGATCAGATCGTTTTCCAGCAGGCCGCGCCGCGCACGCCAGCGAAGACGCGCGCGGCGAAGGGGGTCGGACTGATGCGGACTGTCGTCCGCGGTATTGCTTGAATTGTCGACCATCTCTTAGCCCATCTCAGACAGCGCGGCGCACCATCAATTCCTTGATCTTGCCGATCGCCTTGGTCGGGTTGAGCCCCTTCGGGCACACGTCGACGCA